>NZ_MAYS01000135.1 GCF_001756855.1 Candidatus Erwinia dacicola
AGCGGCCACGCGCTCAAGGATATAGGGCTTGCACGGGTCAAGCTTGCAGGGTCTGGGTACGCGAGGCTTGTAGCGGATATCCGCTACGGGCAGCGGGCTACGGATATATCTGCGAACGGTCTCACGAGAGCATGAAAGCTGGCGCGCGATGGCGCGTATCGACATGCCCTGACGGTGTAAAACACTCATCTCCACTCTGGTCTCCAATGTCATCATTGGCAGTGCCTTAAAACTGCCATTTTTACCCTGGGTGGGTCAGATTTACATCGGCAGGTGGGCCAGTTTTACATCGGTAGCGACACTAGGGCTGAGCTCAGACCGTTTAGCGATAGCGGTCACTTCTAAGGGATACCCCAGGAGACGACCACTTTTCTGGTCGTCCCGCTGGACAGGCTAACTCTCGACGCGCCAGTTCAGCGTCTCGCCTGCTAGGAATGGCACCAGCGTATGGCCATCGTTACCGACCTGCACGCTCTCTGCCACGGTCCACGGCTGGCGCACCAGCTTGATGGTGTCTTCATTCAGCGGCAGCCCGTAGATGTTAGGACCATTCTCGGAGCAGAAGGCTTCCAGATGCGCCAGCGCGTCGATCTCTTCAAACACCGTTGCGTAAGCGCTCAGCATAGACGGGGCGTTGAACATGCCGGCACAGCCACAGCTGGTTTCTTTAAGGTTGCGGGCATGAGGTGCGGTATCGGTGCCAAGGAAAAAGCGCGAGTGCCCGCTGGCAACCGCATCGCGCAGCGCCTGCTGGTGGATGTTGCGTTTGAGGATTGGCAGGCAGTAAAGATGCGGGCGAATGCCGCCAACCAGCATGTGGTTGCGGTTGAACATCAGGTGCTGAGGGGTAATGGTAGCCGCCAGAAAACGATTGCTTTCCAGCACGTAAGCAGCGGCTTCTTTGGTGGTGATGTGCTCGCAGACCACCTTCAGCTCCGGAAACTGCTGACGTAGCGGATCCAGCACGCTCTCAATAAAACGCGCTTCGCGGTCAAAGATATCGATATGGGCATCGGTCACTTCACCGTGGATCAGCAGCGGCATACCGATCTTCTGCATACGTTCCAGCACCGGGGCAATCGCCGCGATGCTGGTGACGCCATGCGCGGAGTTGGTGGTGGCATGCGCCGGGTAGAGTTTCGCCGCGGTAAACACCCCTTCGTTAAAGCCCGTTTCGATTTCGTTCGGTTCTAGGCCGTCGGTCAGGTAGCAGGTCATCAGCGGCATGAAAGCATGCGCAGCCGGAACGGCAGCCATAATGCGATCGCGGTAGGCGCGGGCAGCGGCAACGCTGGTCACTGGCGGGACGAGGTTAGGCATCACAATGGCGCGACCACAGACCTCACTGGTATACTGCACCACGGCCTCCAGCATCTCACCATCACGCAGATGGATATGCCAGTCATCAGGGCGGCGAATAATCAATTCTTGAGGTTGTGCGGTCATGCGATGTGCTCCGGCAAAGGGGTGGAATAGCTGTTTTTAGCCGAGTATAAAGATTAATAATAAAGCGCGCTGAATGCACCTGCTTTATACGCAGGCGGGGAGAAAACGCTGCGCGCCAGCGCAGTGCATATTCTGACCGATCGTGAACACTCATTCTGGCGGAACGTGAACGCTGTTTCTGGTTTTGCGTGGACGCGTATTCCGGCGGAAAATACCACGATTTAGCACCATGACCAGAATCACTGTTCATTTTGCCAGAATCGGTGTTCACCTGACCGGAATTGCTGTTCACGTCTCTATAATCATTCTTAACGCATTGATCTTTCTGCTATACCTCTCCCTTTAATTTCTAGGAGAGATGTATGCCAAACAAGAGAATCGCCATGCGTAAAATCCATGAAATTTTAAGGCTGCGTTTTGAAGTCGGCCTGTCCTTCCATAATGGAGCTGAGTAAGAAAGGCGTCACCTGCCACCTTCTGTGGGAAAAATACTGTCAGCGGATACCAGTCCGGGGGTACAGTTACTTGCAGTTCTGCTGCCGCTACCAGACTTGGTGCCAGTCGCAGAAGCGCTCCATGCGCCAACAGCATCTCGCCGGTGAAAAATGCTTTATCGACTACTGTGGGCCCACGGTGCCGGTTATCTCGCCAGAAACCGGTGAATGCCGCTAGGCGCAGATCTTCGTGGCAGTGTTGGGTATACCTTCGCAGAGGCCACGTATACGCAGTCGCTACCGGACTGGCTTCTCAGCCACGTCAGCATGCTGGAGTTCATCGGCGGCATCCTCGAAATCCTAGTCCCGAATAACCTCAAAAGCGGGATTAATAAAGCCTGTCGCTACGATCCCGAACTCAATCCATCCTACCAGCAACTGGCGGAGTACTATCAGGTTGCGGTGATACCTGCCCGCCCCGAAAACCTAGAGACAAGCCGAAGGTGGAAGTTTGCGTCCAGATCGTTGAACGCTGGATCCTCGCCCGGCTACGGCATCAGGTCTTCTTCTTGCTGGCAGAGTTGAACCACTGCATCCGTACGCTGGTTACAGAGCTCAACGAACGTCTCTTCAAAAAACTGCCCAGCAACTGGCGGGAAGCCTTCGAAAAGCTGGATAAACCCGCACTTTGACCGTTATCGGTACAACCGTGGCTCTACCGCCACATAAAGAAAGCGAAGGTGAATATCGATTATCACGTTGAATATGAGCTGCGCCATTACTCGGTGCCGCATCAGTACGTCGGTAAAACAGTGGAACTCCATGCCTTCGACAACTTGCTTGAGGTCTGGGCTGACGGGCCGATGATCGCCAGTCACCCTCGACGCTTTCATCCGGGTAACAGTACTGCGGCAGAGCATATGCCGGAGCGTCACCGCCATCATCAACAGTGGACGCCGGGCCGGTTGAAAAACTGGGCTGCCGGTGTGGGATCTGACACGGGTCGAGTCCGTCAAGGTGGTGTAAATTCAGATCCAGCCTTCCGGTCCGGTAATATGTCTGTTAAGCGCTGAGTGGCAGCGCCTCGATCACATCGTTTTCAGCGGTCTGCTCTATCTCCGCCATGCTGTGCTGCGGCAGGTAGCGGTTCTGCAACAGCCATTCTTCGTTCTGCTCCGTCAGCACCGCACCCAGAAGCCGGGTTATGCTCTCTTCGTTGGGGAAGATACCCACCACGTGGGAACGCC
>NZ_MAYS01000136.1 GCF_001756855.1 Candidatus Erwinia dacicola
ATATCTGGACGGGGAAACTGCTGGGATAACGCCCCTATGGAGCGGTTCTTCCGGAGCCTGAAGACCGAATGGGTGCCGACGAAGGGCTATAACAGCTTCAGCGAAGCCCAGGGCGCGATAATCCGCTATATAACGGGATATTACAGCGCTATCAGGCCCCACTGGTATAACGGCGGTCTGACGCCCAACGAATCTGAGCGGCTGTACTACTTACAGTCTAATGCTGTGGCCAGTATTAGTTGACCACTACACTGATGTCCGGCAGTACTTTTACCGTTACGCACCACGCCTTCAGTAGCTAAACAGGAGGGACAACTGATGGAAATGGAAGCCACTGAAGCACCTCAAAATCACCATTATACACTAAATCAGTAAGTTGGTAGCATTACCCGGATGGGCTTACTGGCCTGTCTCAACGAGAGAGACTTGGGAAGCATTACCCACGAAAATCTATGCGGCCCAGAACGCGCTAGAATTCCTTTCATGCTCCGGCAAGAGCTTAACCGAATGCCATTGGGTGCCCAGCAGCATGCCATCGGTGCCGACCTTCGTCGCACAGCGATCGTGAGCAACAAAAAACTGCTTAAAGGTAAATCCGTTGGCGCGAAGAATGACCTTCTATTATGACATTTATTTGACTGACCTGAAAGGGAAATGGCGCTAGGATAGGACAATCCGCGATGAAGGAAAAGTTATTAACTCGACACAAACAACAGATGAAGATCGCGCTCAATCAGTCTATAATCAGCGCCCCAAACTGAGGTAGACCATGACTGTAACCACTTTTCCTGAACTTGAACTTGACGAGAGCTTACTGCAAGCCCTGCAGGAGAAAGGCTACACTCGCCCTACTGCCATTCAGGCAGGTGCTATTCCGGCAGCACTGGAGGGTCGCGACGTTCTGGGTTCGGCACCAACCGGTACAGGCAAGACTGCGGCCTACCTGCTGCCTGCGCTGCAACATTTGCTCGACTTCCCGCGTAAGAAGTCCGGCCCGCCGCGCATTTTGATCCTGGCCCCGACGCGTGAACTGGCGATGCAGGTTGCAGACCAAGCGCGTGAGATAGCGAAACATACGCACCTTGATATCGCCACCATCACCGGCGGCGTGGCGTTTATGAACCACGCCGAAGTTTTCAACGAAAACCAGGATATCGTGGTCGCCACGACCGGCCGTCTGCTGCAGTACATTAAAGAAGAGAACTTCGACTGCCTCGCGGTGGAAACGCTAGTGCTGGATGAAGCCGACCGCATGCTGGACATGGGCTTCGTTCAGGATATCGAAACCATCGCCGCCGAAACCCGCTGGCGCAAACAGACGTTACTGTTCTCCGCCACGCTGGAAGGCAAAGCGATCAAAGACTTCGCAGAACGCATCCTGAATGAGCCGATCGAGATTGAAGCCGATCCGGCACGCCGCGAGCGTAAAAAAATCCAGCAGTGGTACTACCGCGCGGACCACATCAAGCATAAAACAGCACTGCTGATCAACCTGATGAAGCAGCCGGAAGTGACCCGTGCCGTGGTGTTCGTGCGCAAGCGCGAGCGTGTGCACGAGCTATGCAGCTGGCTGCGTGAAGCGGGCATCAACACCAGCTACTTGGAGGGGGGGCTGGTGCAGACCAAGCGTAACGAAGCGATCAAACGCGTTGTTGAAGGCCGTGTTAACATCTTGGTGGCCACCGATATCGCCGCACGCGGCATCGACATCGACGATGTCAGCCACGTGTTCAACTTCGATATGCCGGTCACCGCAGATACCTACCTGCATCGTATTGGACGTACCGGTCGCGCAGGCAAAAAAGGCATCGCCATCTCCCTAGTGGAAGCCCACGACAACATATTGCTGGGCCGCATCAGCCGCTACATCAAAGAGCCGCTGAAACCGCGTACCATCGATGAGCTGCGCCCGACCACCCGCGCCCCGAATAAGAAGCTGAAAGGCAAACCGACGAAGAAAGTGCTGGAAAAGCGTAAGCAGCCGAAAGAAAAAGAGAAGGCTGAAGAGAAACCGCGCGCTAAAGAGCGCCATCGCGATACCAAAAACATCGGTAAGCGCCGCAAGCCAAGCGCAGCGAAAACTGACAATGCGGAATAATCACACTGCATAACAAAAAACCTCCTCGAGTGAACTGAACCCCGATAGTTGGACTATTCCCCTATGCGGCTTGCAAGAGTTCTAAATTCCACAGGACTCAGGTCTTGTAGACTTAAACTGTAGATTCAATCTGTCAACGCAACACCCCTTTCAATTATCTCTTTCGGTGTTTTGAGCTTCAGTATGTTTCTCGGTTTGTTGTTTAGCTGAGCTGCAACCTGATCCAGCTCATGTTGAGTATATTGGGCAAGGCATGTCTTTTTGGGAAAGTATTGTCGAATTTATCAGTAAGAGCCTGATTCACTGAGAAAGAATCTTTGCCTCTTAG
>NZ_MAYS01000137.1 GCF_001756855.1 Candidatus Erwinia dacicola
AGTATCAGTGTGCCACTATAATTCAGAGGACAAACGGAATTTTCGGCGGTTTGGGCTTGGAACCCCAACTCAAACGTAAGCGCAACCAAGTGATTTGCCAAATCCTAACCGTGAAACTAAGTAATATTTCATATTTATGAGGTATTACTTATTTAAGTATCCTTCAAGTGCAGCCCGAACCAGCGCACTGACATTCTTAGGCTCAATGCCGTTACGCTTGTTATTCAGAGCAAGATCTTCGCATTGCCTGAGTAAAGACTCCGGAAGAGAAATGGTTGTTCTGGCCAGTTTTTCAGGGGACTCAATGGGTCTTATGTCGTCACCATAAGGCTTATCGGCCAGCATACTTGCAAGCTTGTCCGCCTGATCTTCAGAAACTGAAGTTACCGGGCGAGGAGCTTTATTTTTATCACTTGGTTTTTTTAACATCCGAACACCTCATTTAACAGTGACAGAACTTCTCCCTTGGCCTTCTGATTATCCGTTTCCAGTACGGACATACCCTGAGACATCACATCCCGGTATACCTTGCGATAGCTTCCAACGGATTCAAGAGGTGTCAGGGTCTCAAACTCTTTCACGTACTCAAGGAACTCATGACGTTCGTTACCCTGTAACAAAGGGTTCGTGGTGGCCATCGTCTGGTAACAAAATACCTTCAGATCCGGATTCAGATCTCGTATTGCTTCGATTTGCTGGCGCAGCTCTTCCATTGTATCAAGGTCAATATGTGAGCACTGGTGTGGAGCGATTATCTGGTAGGCAACCGTTCCTCCAGTGATCAGTTCTCTGCTGTTCCGTCCTGCTACATCCACGATAACGTGGTCATATTTTTCATCCAGGCTGCGCAACGTTGAGGAGATATTGTCGCGTTTTTCAATCAGCGTAATACGCGGGGACAACTCTGCTTCTTCCCTTTCGGCATACCATCGTGAGGCTGAACGTTGCGCATCTGCGTCCACGAGGCAGACGTCTGAGCCTCTCAAGGCCAGCCCAATAGCCACATTTATTGCTGTCGTAGTTTTAGCTGCGCCACCTTTATTACATCCAATAATTGTAATCATATCAGCACCATTGTTTGCTTTTCTCAGCTGCCGACGTGGCAAGCTGAATCTGTATGAAATAATACTTTATCTTTCATAAGTAGTAAATGCTATTTATGAAAGATGAGGTATGATTGGTGAAAAATGAAGTATGATGTGTTGCCTGTGATGCATGAGGTGTGAAGTGTGAAGAATGCGGTAGTGAACGTAGCGCCCTTACA
>NZ_MAYS01000138.1 GCF_001756855.1 Candidatus Erwinia dacicola
ATCAGTGTGCCACTACAGATCTGGCGCGGCTGAGCAAGCCGCCAACGGAACCGGATAACCTTGCTGTTTCCATGCAGATCCACAACGAATTCTGGCTGGAGTAAGGTGAAGATCTTGATCAGCGTTTTAACGCCTAGGCGGCAAAATAATACACTGTGGGCCGATTGAAACAGAAGATCGCCCCCTACAACACGCACAGGGATTCATCCGCTGTGAGACTGTAATTTAAATTGTATATCTGCCTGTTTTTGATATGTTCATTCCAACAACGGAGACAAGCAAACTATGGACGAAAAGAAACGCAAAGCGCTGGCGGCTGAATTGGCAAAAGGCCTTAGAACCGAAGCTGATCTTGACCCGTTTTCCCGCATGCTGACAAAGTTGACCGTCGAAACAGCGTTAAATGCTGAGCTGACTGACCATCTAGGGCATGAGAAAAATGCTCCCCAAAAGGGTCTAATACCCGTAATGGCTGTTCGTCAAAAACTCTGCTTTGCGATGATGGCGAGATTGTGCTGAACACGCCGCGTGATAGTGAAAATACCTTTGAACCTAAGCTAATCATGAAAACGAGTGCGACGTTCATCCTGACCTCTCTCGCGGTGACAGCCCTAGTCGGCTGCTCGTCTCCGGCTTTACGGATGGCAGGGTGTCAAGCACAAAATATCAGCCGTGACCTGCTATCAGACTGAGCAAACGTGTCAGGCGGCCATTCTCAATGCGTCAATGAATGCGGCTTATGCCAATCAGCGGAGGGCGTGTTTGTCGGCTATCTGCACTAACGGTTGCAAGCAGTGGATACAAAAAAGGCCAACTTGAGTTAGCCTTTTTGTGAGATATTTGGTCGGCACGGAGAGATTTGAACTCTCGCCCCTCGCCACCCCATGACGATGCGCTACCAAGCTGCGCTACGCGCCGAACAAAATTCATGTTACTCAAACTCGACTCTGATTGCAAGATGCTAACATCTTGACTGCACACAATTTGTGCAGTCAGTCTGCAATAAAGCGCTTCTCGTCGGTCAACACCTGTAACAGCAATGCCAGCTGCGGTTTATGATCTTTCAGGCTATTGCCCTGACGGTCCCACGCGGCATAGCTGCCATTATTATCCAGCGCCATCGTCTCCTGTGGAGTGGTGATCAGCAGCTGATTATGGGTGCTGCTGGCAACCCAGTTATGGCGGCGCTGCGCTGCAAACAGATCCTCGCCCTGCGAGTAATTCACCACAGGCGTGCTGACGTGCAGCAGGCGCTGCATCAGGGTGGTCATGATGTCCTGATGATCGGTAAGTTTATTCACGATTTGCGCGGGCGTATTTGGCCAGTGTACCACCAGCGGCACCTGCAGCAGTTCACGATTACCCGCTAAGGCTTCGCCATCCAGCACGACACCGTGTTGGGCGGTGATCACCACCACGGTATTCGCCAGCAAACCTTTCTGATCGAGCGTGGTTAGCACGATCTGTATCTGTTTATCCACGTTACCGGCTGCACAGTTGTAGAGGCGCAGCGTGGTTTTATCCGCGCTGTCGCTGTCATCTGCCGTCGACAGGGAAATATAGGAGAACCACGGTGTGCTCTCATTTTTATGGCTGTCCAGCCAGCGCTGCCACTGGCTGGTGGTATCAGCATTAGACTGATTTTGCGCGCTCGGCAGTGAGAAGTCGGACAGCAATGCCTGACGATACAGCAACGAATTAAAGCCATCGCTGGCAAACAGACCGAACTGATAACCCTGCTGGTTCAGCGCATTAATCAGCGTTGAAGGCACGCGCGACGACAGCACACCGTCCATATAGCTCGGTGAGATGCCGTAGAACAGGCCGAACAGACCGCTGTCTTCAGAGCGGCCGGAGCTAAAGTGCTGGCTGAAGCGCATGTTGTTGTCGGCGAAGCTCATCAGATTTGGCAGCGATTTCGCCATTGAGGCTTCATTCAGGCCATCAACGGTGATCACCAGCAGATTATTGAGCGTGCCTTTATCGCTGAAGGTTATATTGTTGAGCGGGTAAGCCACCGACACTGCTTCCGGATTGCCCTGCTGGACCAGACGGCGCTGGTACTCCTGCGCATCTAGCAGCCCGTGTTTTTCCAAGAAGCGACGCGCGGTCATCGGATAGGAGAGCGGCAGGTTAGAGCGCTGCATCATGATCGGGCGATAGAAGTTAGCATCTGCCCAGATATACATCAGATGGCTGGTAAAAAACGCGGTGATAAATAGCCCAGCCAGCAGTTTACTAAAACTGCGCCGGTTCAGGCTACGCAATTTCTGCCAGCTCCACGTTGCGAACAGCATCTCAACGAGGAAAATAGCCGGCATGCTGATAAACGTCAGCTGCCAGTCGCGCGCCATCTCACTCTGATCGGGGTTAACCACCAGCTCCCACACCACCGAATTCAGGTGCAAATGGAAACGGGCAAAAACCGCGCTGTCGACGAGAATCAGCGTCAGCCCGGCGGTAGCGATAATCGCCGACAGGAAACGCAGCAGGCGTTCCGACATCACGACAAAAGTGAGCGGGAAAACAATCAGCAAATAGGCAGCAAAGACAATAAAGCTGAAGTGGCCAATCCAGCTACTGAAAGAGTAGAGACGTCCGGCCAGTGAGGCTGGCCAGTCGGAGACAAACAGATAACGGCTGCCAAGAATAAAGGCAAAAATGATGTTAAACAGGGCGAACCAATGCCCCCAGCTGATCATCTGGGAGACTTTTTCTCGGTAGCGCTGTCGATTTGTTACCATAGCGGGATCGGGGCGTCTCTTCAGTGGGCTTTATCGTTATTGATCACGGAAGCCTGCAGGGCTTCGGTAAACGAACGAGCCACATACTGGCGCGGCGCAGGTGCCACGCTGGTATTAAGTAGATTGGTTACCATATTTTCCAGAACCACTAGGGAAAAATCGGTTGGGGCTTGATTCTGTTCCAGAACCTGCACCTCCTCTGCGAGGATGCGTTCCTCCACGCGTTCGTTACTGTAGCGACATGATTGGGCCATGAGGTCATTTTCTAAGATTTAAAAGGCACAATCATACCGTAAGAACGCATTTTTTTCTGCATTTTTATCGTAATCATCCGCGTAAACTTGTTGCAGTTGATCGTAAAGGCTCATAGTGATTGAATACGCGCCTGTGCTTAAAGGAGAGTTTACCATGAGTCTGGATATCGACCAGATTGCCCTTCACCAGATGATTAAACGTGACGAACAAACGCTTGAGCTGGTCCTGCGCGATTCATTGCTGCCGTCTAATGCAACCGTGACGGCAATGATGGAAGAGCTGCATCGTGTTTACAGCGCCAAGAGCAAAGCCTACGGCCTGTTCAATGAAGAGAGCAAGCTGGCTGATGCGCTGCGTAACTGCCGCAAGGGTAAGAATGACTTTTTGGCGTTCAGCCACGCGGCCAGTGCACGCCTGCGCGATGAGCTGGGCAAGTACCCGTTTGCGGGAGGCGGTATTGTGCTGTTCGGCCATTACCGGTATCTGGCGGTTGAGTGCCTGCTGATTGCGGTGCTCAGCAGCCAGAACAGTATGCGCGTCAATGAAGAGCTGGATATCAGCAGCACGCACTATCTGGATATCAACCACGCAGATATTGTGGCGCGTATCGACCTGACTGAGTGGGAAACCAATCCGGAATCGACGCGCTATCTCACCTTCCTGCGCGGGCGGGTAGGGCGTAAAGTCTCCGATTTTTTTATGGATTTCCTCGGTGCCAGAGTCGGACTGGACACCAAAGCGCAGAACCGCGGCCTGTTACAGGCGGTGGATGATTACTGCGAAGAGGTGGGCCTAGATAAAAACGAGCGTCAGAACTATCGTCAACAGGTCTCGACCTACTGCAATGAGCAGCTGAAGTCCGGTGAAGAGATTGAACTGGCAGAGTTGTCGAACGAGCTGGCGCCGCTGGGGGAAAAAACCTTCCAAGCGTTTACTCAGGAGCAGGGCTATGAGCTGGAAGAGAGCTTCTCGGCCGACCGCAGCACGCTGCGTCAGTTAACCAAGTTTGCCGGCAGCGGCGGCGGCTTGACCATCAACTTTGATGCGATGCCTGTTAGGCGAGCGTATTTTTGGGGACCCAGTGACGGACACTATGACCATCAAAGGTACGCCGCCTAACCTGCGCGACCAGCTGCAGCGTCGCACCAGCGGGAAATAATCACAGGGAAGGGGGGACAACACGGGTCGACCGAAAAAGAGGGTATTCAGACGAAAAGAACGCCGCAGATGCGGCGTTCTTTTACATCATTTTCACTCGGGCAATTAAGCGCGAACGAAGTCGATGTGGTGCAGTTTTGGCTTGAACGGGTGACGCTGAACAGCCTGCACTTTAACTTTGGTTTCTTTACTATCTACAACCAGAGTCAGCACTTCTTCGTAGAAACCAGGCTTAGTCTGCTGGTTCAGTACGGAGTCGTGGCCCAGTTCGATAGCTACAGCTGCTTCGTTTCCGCCATAAATAATTGCCGGGAATTTGTTAGCTGTACGCAGGCGGCGGCTCGCACCCTTGCCCTGCTCTTTACGAGTTTCTGCTTTAATAGTGAACATTGTTAAATCTCATCAATTTTGAATCCTGCTACAGGCGACCCAGCAGCAGTCTGGATTGTTTAGCTTTGACCAAGGAAAACCCAACAAAAGCGACCGAGATTATAGCCGAACACAACCCTCTAGGCAACGCAATAACTCAGCGTAACTCGTTTGCGCGCCGAAAACGGCTCTAGTAATCAAACACTTTCTCGCGAGGGCGCAGGAACAGCAGCTCAAATGCCGTACGCTTTGCCGGGGTTTTCAGGCGAAAACGTTCGCTCACCTCGGTGGCATCCTCATCGTAATAACGCGCTTTCAGCCACTCGCCGTGTTCGTCGCTGCCGCTCTCCAGCACCATCGCGGCACAGCGTAGCACCAGCGCGTCCTTTAGCTTCAACGCGGCATTCAGCATATCATTCGGGTCAACCATTAATGGTGTCGCACTCGCGGCAGCGGCGGGCGGCAATATCGTTTCGGCATTGCACTGCGGGCAGTTTTTAAAACGGAAGCGATAATCGCACTGCTCGTGCAGGCCGTCATCCTCCTCCAGCACGCCCTGACAGCGGCGACAAAAGTGCTCAATAATGGTGCTGTCAGCAGTGGCCTTCCCCCAGAAGGTATTGGCAAAGCCGCAGCCGGGGCAGAATACCTGCACCGGCTGGTTATCACACTTTTGCCCTTCGGGGCGCCCACTTCCGGGGGGGGACAGAACGTGAGGATTACCTGCATAGTCGAGGATCAGGCAGTCGGTTTTGCCGGGGCTGTGGCCGCGAAGATCATCAGGCCCTCACGTTGTGAGGCAAACTCGACAATCTGCTGAATAATATGCGTGTTATGCGCTGCTGCTGTTCCAGCTCGCGATTAAGATCGGCTTTGCTAAACAGGCCGTTTTCCTGCGTCTGCAGGCGACTAAAATCGTACTACACTACCGGCATATCCAGCCGCTCCGGCGGCACCAGAAAACCGTGTTTGATCATGTAGCGAGTGGCAGCTCGTAGATGCAGTGGCGTAACAGCGCGCGTTCATCGCCGCGCACCATGCCGTGATAGTGGAACTGATAAATCCAGCCTTTCCCCAGACGGTAAGGCGTGGCCGTTAGCCCGAGCAGGCGCAGCTGGTTGATAATCTGCTGATACTGGCTCTCTTCGGCGTCGCTGATGCGGTGGCACTCATCGACAATCAGCAGCAAAAATCAGCATCGAACAATTCAAGGTTGCATGCCACCGACTGCGCGCTGCCAAACACCACTTTAGCGAGGCTCTCTTTGCGCTGCAGCCCGGCGCGAAAATGTCGGCGTCCAGCCCGTAGGCCTGATACTTGGCGTGGTTCTGCGCCACCAGCTCATTAGTATCTTGAAAATTGTTTAAAATAACCGCGATCGGCTTATCCGGTAAGATAATGGTTAATCAGGCAATTATCTTAAAAGGAACAAACTGATGGCTGACCACATTATCTAGGAAACGTGGATAAACGGCCACTTGGTCGAGTCCGTCAAGGTGGTGTAAATTCACACAGCCTTCCGGGCCAGTAATGGACCTGTTATGCACTGACTGGCAACGCGTTGATTACGTTGTCTTCATCTACCAGCGTCCGTCCGAGTTGACCGCGCAGGCGATTATTACCGCCACACTGACCACCCGGCCGTTCTTGCGCACCTTCACGTAGGTCGCATCCAGCCACAGGTAGGGCCATTTTCCC
>NZ_MAYS01000139.1 GCF_001756855.1 Candidatus Erwinia dacicola
AATTTTATATCCATCTTCCAACAACCCTCTGGGAATGTTTGGCTTTAAACCGTCTATAGCAAAAAGTCGGTGCTATTTCCCTATTTTTGGATCGTTTTTATCTTCCCACACAGAAATGATATTTCTGTTTATGGTTTCTATTGCATCATCTGGTAATTTCATTCTGGCTTTGCATATTGATGAGGCAGAGACCGGTTTATGCTGGGGTAATGGTATTTTTTTCCACGAGCACACTCAGCCCTTATCTCATTAATAATATAAGCGTATCCGTGATTATTTTCCCTAATATAATTTCATTAGAAACAGAACAACCAATTTGGTGTCTATTGACCTTTTCCTTTTTTGCCATGAATTGGCAATTTTTGAACATGAATCTTTCTTTCTTAACCGAATGCCATTGGTTGACGGAGACGCCAAGCCCAATTGCGGACTATTTGTGTACTATAAGGTGAGCAACAGGTGGTTGGCCTTGAGGTTAACGCTAACCACCTGCGCTCCGCACGTGACGGTGAGGTGCGCGGAATTTGTTGTGCTCTGCATTATTGGTCGCCGTCATCAAGTCTGGCAAATAGAGATTTTCGACGTTAGCGACAGATTATGCTGCACTTCTCGCTTAACCACGGCAGTAATCATACCATAACCACGCTTTTTGCAGGGTTTTTCGTATCGGCTGCACACGGTATACTGGCGTACAGGATCACATAATCCATGAAGAGTGCTTGACGAATTCGCTTTGCAGCAAGGTTGCTTTATCCCATTCGCCTTTCAGCGCCAGCTCAAGCAGCTCAAGGAATGACGCGCCAGCTGCCAAGCTTGCATGCGGTGTAGCCGTTCGCGTGTCGTGTCTCTTAGCTCAATGACCAGCCGTTGATGAAGTTTACCCATTGCGTGCAGATAACTTTGATCGTCGCCGTTTAGCTGACAGAGTTCGGCCATGTCCAGACAGGTATCATTGAACTTGCTCAGCTGTTCAATGGTGCACTCCGGGTGGTTTAATTTAGTCTGCGCCATGTAGAAACCGACGGTGATATCACGTACGGAAAATTTGTACTGATCAATTTTATGTTGCAGCCATGCACTCATCGACAGATTCATTGCTGAGTTCCAGTCGTGCTAATGATAATCGTTATCATATTATGATTGCGACATTATTCAATCACTGTAAACGAATTTTTATCGATTAATGCCGCCTCTCAGAAAAATCGGTGATAACGATAAGCGGGGCGTTCAAAAGGGTTAAAACAGTTATTATTAAGAGCTAACAGGTAATAATAAGATATAAACATCTTATTTTCAATCACTTATCTTTCACAGGGTTCGGCTCGCGAGACAGATCGCATTCTGTTTTTTCAGGATCTAAACTTATAAAACAGCCTTTAAAAAGCACCTTTAGCCTTTATCCCTGCAAAACAAGAGGTTGAAGTGATTCATGTTATCACTAACATAGGGGCACTAGCCCGAAGGGCTACCGTATCGCGAGGTAAATTATGCAATCAGCAAATCCTACCACTTTTTTTCCAGATGACTTTATCTGGAAAGGACTGACGCTAACAGACAGCGCAGCCAAACAAATCATTAACCTGACTGCCGGTGACACTGAAATCAAGGGACTGAAGCTGGGTGTAAAAACCTCGGGCTGTGCAGGTTTCGGCTACACTATGGATATGGTGAAAGAGTCAGCGGCGGATGATCTGGTGTTCAGCCATAACGGCGCGGCGTTAATCGTGCCCCTGCAGGCGATGCCCTATATCGACGGCACGGAAGTTGATTTCGTGCGTGAAGGCCTGAACCAGATTTTCAAATTTAATAACCCTAAAGCTCAACACGCCTGCGGCTGTGGTGAGAGCTTTGGCGTTGAGTGAATACTATGTCTCGTAATACTGACGCATCTGATGATGTACAGGTTTGGGAAGGCGGCCAGCAGAAGTACAAAGAGGGCTTCTTTACCCAACTGCAAACCGAAGAGTTTAAGCACGGCATCAATGAAGATGTGGTGCGCGCAATCTCGGCCAAACGTAATGAACCTGAGTGGATGCTGGAATTCCGCCAGAAGGCGTTTGCCGCTTGGTTGGAGATGGAAGAGCCACACTGGCTGAAAGCCAACTACAAAAAACTGGATTACCAGGATTACAGTTACTACTCCGCGCCGTCCTGCGGCAATTGCGATGATAGCTGCACCTCTGAGCCCGGGGCCACCCAGGCCTCACCCGGTGAAGCGCCCAATTATCTGACTCAGGAAGTGGAAGATACCTTTAAGCAGCTCGGTGTGCCGGTGCGTGAAGGGCAGGAAGTGGCGGTTGATGCCATCTTCGACTCCGTTTCTGTCTCTACCACCTACCGCGACAAGCTGGCGAAAGAGGGAATTATCTTCTGCTCGTTCGGTGAAGCGATTCACAAACACCCTGAGCTGGTGCAGCAGTACCTCGGTACCGTGGTTCCGGTCAATGACAACTTTTTTGCCGCGCTAAACTCGGCGGTAGCCTCAGACGGCACCTTCGTTTATATCCCGAAAGGCGTGCGTTGTCCGATGGAGCTGTCGACCTATTTCCGCATCAACGCGGCGAAAACCGGTCAGTTCGAGCGCACCATCCTGATTGCCGATGAAGGTAGCCACGTCAGCTATATCGAGGGCTGTTCCGCACCGGTGCGTGATACCTATCAGCTGCATGCCGCAGTCGTAGAGGTCATTATCCATAAAGATGCTGAAGTGAAATATTCCACCGTGCAGAACTGGTTCTCCGGCGGAGATTCTGAAGGCGGTATCCTCAACTTCGTGACCAAGCGTGCGCTGTGTGAAGGCGAAAACAGCAAAATGTCCTGGACGCAGTCGGAAACCGGTTCGGCCATTACCTGGAAATACCCGAGCGTGATCCTGCGCGGTGATAACTCCATCGGTGAGTTCTTCTCCGTGGCGTTGACCAGCGGCCGCCAGCAGGCGGATACTGGGACCAAGATGATCCACATCGGTAAAAACACTAAATCGACCATCATCTCGAAAGGAATCTCGGCTGGAACCAGCCAGAATACCTATCGCGGCTTGGTGAAGATCATGCCGACGGCGACCAACGCTCGTAACTTCACCCAGTGCGACTCGATGCTGATTGGTGCTGAATGCGGTGCGCATACTTTCCCCTATGTGGAGGTGCGCAATAACACCGCTCAGCTGGAGCATGAAGCCACCACTTCACGCATCGGCGAAGATCAGCTGTTCTACTGCCTGCAGCGCGGGATCAGCGAAGACGATGCGATTTCGATGATTGTTAACGGCTTCTGCAAGGATGTATTCTCGGAGCTGCCGCTGGAGTTTGCGGTGGAAGCGCAGAAACTGTTGGCGATCAGCTTGGAACACAGCGTGGGCTAACCCTGCGCGCACAAGAACTATCAGTGCTGGAAAGCACTGCGAAGGAAACCTTATGTTAAGCATCAAAGATTTACAGGTCAGCGTTGAAGACAAAGCTATCCTGCGTGGGTTGAATCTTGAAATCAAACTAGGGGAAGTGCACGCCATCATGGGGCCGAACGGCTCAGGGAAAAGTACGCTTTCCGCCACGCTGGCAGGACGTGAAGATTATGAAGTGACAGGCGGTTCCGTCGAGTTCAAAGGCAAAAACCTGCTGGAGCTTGACCCGGAAGAGCGCGCCGGTGAAGGCATCTTTATGGCTTTCCAGTACCCGGTTGAAATCCCAGGTGTCAGCAACCAGTTCTTCCTGCAAATCTCGGTAAATGCGGTGCGTAAATACCGCGAGCAAGAGGCGCTGGACCGTTTTGACTTCCAGGACTTTATCGAAGAGAAAATCCACCTGCTGAAAATGCCTGAAGATCTGCTGACCCGTTCGGTCAATGTGGGCTTCTCCGGCGGTGAGAAAAAGCGTAATGACATTCTGCAGATGGCGGCGCTGGAGCCGAGTCTCTGTATTCTAGATGAAACCGACTCCGGTCTGGACATCGATGCGCTGAAAATTGTCTCCAATGGCGTAAACAGCCTGCGTGACGGCAGGCGCTCATTTATTATCGTTACCCACTACCAGCGTATTCTTGACTACATCAAGCCTGATTTTGTCCACGTGCTGTTCCAGGGCAAGATCGTAAAATCAGGCGATTTCTCACTGGTGAAACAGTTGGAGGAACAAGGCTATGGTTGGCTTACCGACGAAGAGTGAAAACGCGCTGCAACAGTGGCATCACCTGTTTGAAACGCGCGGTGCAAACCGCTCAATGCAGGCACAACAGCACTGGCAGCAGCTGCTGCGCGTAGGCCTGCCGACGCGTAAGCAGGAAAACTGGAAATACACGCCGCTGGATCAGCTACTAGCCCGCCGCTTCGTGCTGCCACACCCCCCCGTGCTGACTGCGGATGTGGTCAACGCTCAGGCGCTGGCGATTGATGCCGTGCGCCTAGTGTTTATCGATGGCCTCTTCGCACCTGAGCTGAGTGATTCCGAGTTTGATCTGTTTGATATTCAGGTGACTCAGGCAGCGGAGCGTCGTGAACTTGGCGCACCGATCCAGCCGGAAGTGTTCCTGTATCTGACCGAGAGCCTAGCAGAAGAGGTCACCACAATGCATCTGGCACGTGGCAAAGCTGCCGAGCGTCCGCTCTACCTGCTGCATATCAGCAGCGGCAGCGCGGAAGGTGAGATGAACACTTCGCACTATCGCCACCATCTGCAGCTGGATGAAGCGGCTGAAGCGACGGTGATTGAGCACTACCTCAGCCTGAACGCCAGTACCCACTTCACCGGGGCGCGTTTTACCGCCTACGTGGGCAATAACGCGACGCTGACGCACTACAACCTGTGCTTTGAAGATCAGAGCAGCTACCACTTCTCACACAACGACCTGACCTTGGGCCGTGATGTGCGCGTGCAGAGCCACAGCTTCCTGCTGGGTGCCGGTCTGACCCGTCACAACACCAGCAGCAAACTGGAAGGCGAGGGCAGCGATCTGGTGATTAACAGCCTGATGCTGCCGCTGGATGAAGAAGTGTGCGACAGTCGCACCTATCTTGAGCACAACAAGGGTTACTGTCAGAGCCGTCAGCTACACAAAACTATCGTGCGTAACCTTGCGCGTGCAGTATTCAACGGACATATCAAAGTGGCGAAGTACGCGCTGAAAACTGACGGGCAGATGAGCAACAACAACCTGCTGTTAGGTTGTCTGGCGGAAGTGGACACCAAACCGCAGCTGGAAATCTATGCGGATGACGTGAAGTGCGGACACGGCGTGACGATTGGTCGTATCAACGAAGAGCAGATGTTTTATCTGCGCTCGCGCGGTATCGACGAAGCCGCGGCGCAACGCATGATCATTTACGCGTTTGCCGCTGAGCTGACCGAAACCATCAATGATGAAACGCTGAAAGAAGCTGTGATGCAGCGCATTGCACAGCGTTTTCCCGGAGGCCTGCAATGAGTTTTGACTTGGCCCGTGTGCGGGCGTCATTCCCGTTACTGACGCGCGAAGTCAACGGGCAACCGCTGGCCTATCTCGACAGTGCCGCCAGCGCGCAGAAGCCGCAGGTCGTCATTGACGCCGAAAGTCGTTTCTACGAGCACGGCTATGCCGCCGTGCATCGTGGTATCCATACGCTGAGCGCGGAAGCGACCACCAAAATGGAAAACGTGCGCATACAGGCAGCACAGTTTCTCAACGCTGCCTCAGCGGAAGAGATTGTGTTTGTCAAAGGCACCACTGAAGCGATTAATCTGGTAGCCAGCAGCTGGGGCGGCAATCAGCTGCAGCCCGGCGATAACATCATCATCACGGAGATGGAGCATCACGCCAACATCGTACCGTGGCAGATAGTGGCTGAGCGTACTGGCGCGGAAGTGCGTTTTATCCCACTAACCGCCAATGGCAAGCTGGACATCCCGAAGCTGCCTGCGCTGATGGACAGCCGTACCCGCATGCTGGCCGTGACTCACGTCTCCAACGTGCTGGGCACTGAAAATCCGGTGAAAGCGCTGGTGGCTCAGGCTCGGGCGGCGGGTGTCGCTACCCTGATCGACGGTGCGCAGGCGATTATGCATCAGCAGGTCGACGTGCAGGATCTGGACTGTGATTTCTATGTCTTCTCTGGGCATAAAATCTACGGCCCGACCGGTATTGGTATTCTGTATGGGCGCAAAGCCCTGCTGGACCAGATGCCGCCGTGGGAAGCGGGCGGATCGATGATCGCCACCGTCAGCCTGACGAAAGGCACCACTTACGCCACCGCGCCGTGGCGCTTCGAAGCTGGCTCTCCGAACACCGGCGCTATTATTGGTCTGGGCGCTGCGCTGAAGTGGGTGAGTGAACTGGGGCTGGAAGTCATTGCCGAGCGCGAGCAGCAGCTTATGAATTATGCACTAGAAAAACTGGCCACAGTGCCGGATTTGGTGATCTATGGTCCACGGCAGCGTTCCTGCGTCATTGCCTTTAACCTCGGCAAGCATCACGCTTTCGACGTCGGCAGCTTCCTCGATCAGTACGGCATCGCCATTCGTACCGGTCACCACTGTGCCATGCCGCTGATGTACCACTATCAGGTGCCGGCAATGTGTCGCGCCTCGTTTGTGCTGTATAACAGCGAAGAAGAGGTCGACCGTCTGGTCGCAGGCTTAATACGTATTCACCGCTTGCTGGGTTTAAGTTTCAACCCGTAGCGACCCGCAGGGTCGAGGCTTGCCTCGCCCCTGCATTTTTAAGTGAGGAAGCAATGGCAACTCTGCCAGATAAAGACAAGCTGGTGCGCAACTTTAATCGCTGCGCCAACCAAGAAGAAAAGTATCTCTACATCATCGAATTAGGCACGCGCCTGTCAGAATCGTCTGATTCCCTGCAGCAGCCGGAGAATATCGTACCCGGCTGTCAGAGCCAGGTGTGGATAGTGGTTGATACCGATGCAAGTGGCTGTGTGCGCCTGCAGGGCGACAGCGATGCTGCGCTGGTTAAGGGCCTTATTGCTATCGTTTTTGCCCTCTATCAGAAGATGACATCGCAGGAGATTGTCGACTTCGACGTACGCCCGTGGTTCGCCGATCTCTCCCTGACGCAACAGCTCACCCCATCCCGCTCGCAGGGGCTGGAAGCTATGATTCGTGCCATACGTCAGAAAGCGCTGATTTTAACTCAGGGCTGAGTTGCTACACTACCCGGTAAGCACCCCCACGAACGGACTGCTCTCTCCACCTATAGCGCATGAAACCTCTGTCTTTCGCTGCAGTTGTTACTACTCACCTTTCTTGCTGGAGCGCACAACGCCAGCGCAACTGAATACCCTTTACCCCCTGCCGACAGCCGCCTGATTGGTGTAGTGGTCAACTAATACTGGCCACAGCATTAGACTGTAAGTAGTACA
>NZ_MAYS01000140.1 GCF_001756855.1 Candidatus Erwinia dacicola
AGCGATAGGCGGCTTTGGTGTGACGACGTGAAGACAGGTAAAAGTCAATGGTGCAGCCCCTGCTGTCGACGGCGCGGTACAGATAAGCCCAGCGTCCGTTGACCTTCACGTAGGTTTCATCGAGATGCCATGAGCCAAAACCGGAAGGTTGACGCCAGTACCAGCGCCGCCGCTTTTCCATCTCAGGTGCAGAACGCTGAACCCATCGATAAATCGTGGTGTGATCGACATTTACCCCTCGCTCAGCCAGCATCTCCTGCAGCTCACGATAACTGATGCCATATTTGCAGTACCAGCGGACGGCCCACAGGATAATATGACGCTCAAAATGTCGACCTTTAAATGGGTTCATGTGCTGCTCCTTCAACTAAACAGTGGCATCAGTTTACCATCGCCAGATCTTTGCAACAGTGCCATGCAAAGTACGTTCATGTGAGATAACTCCCACATCAAGCGGCTGTGGTTATGCTTCGATGATTTCTTTCAGCTGAAGTTCATCAAAAATCTGTTTTACCCACTTTTCAATACGTTCGTTAGTGAGTTCTGGCTGGCGGTCTTCATCAATCGCGAGACCGAGGAAGTTGTTGTCGTCTGCTAGGCCTTTGGAGGCTTCAAAGTGATAGCCTTCGGTCGGCCAGTGACCGACGATAATCGCCCCGTTCGGTTCGATGATGTCGCGGATGGTGCCCATCGCATCACAGAAATATTCAGAGTAATCTTCCTGATCGCCGCAGCCAAACAGCGCGACCAGCTTACCATTAAAGTCAATCTCTTCCAGAGTTGGGAAGAAGTCATCCCAGTCGCACTGGGCCTCACCGTAGTACCAAGTGGGAATGCCCAGCAGCAGAATATCAAAGGCTTCAAGGTCTTCTTTGCTGCTTTTGGCAATATCACGAACTTCTGCAACATCTTTACCCAGCAGTTTCTGGATCTGTTTTGCAATGTTTTCCGTATTGCCTGTATCGCTGCCGAAGAAAATGCCGACGATTACCATGAGTTTAATGACCTCTTGAATCTTAATTATGTGATGACTGCTAAATTTTTCGCAGATATCGTTAATGATAACAGACCGCCGGAAACGGATAAACGTGAAATGCTGCTGGTTTTGTCGCTGAGTGCTTAAGCTAAGCGATCAGGACTGATGACGCTGCAGCTGTTCCAGCAACATCTCTTTGATCAGTTCGCTGCGACTCATATTGCGCTCTTCTGCCAGCTGGTTCAGTATATCAACCGCGTCGCTGTTCATTTTAAGCTCAACGCGCTTCAGGCCGCGCACTTTATCCCGCTTCAGCTGGTTGCGCTTGTTGATGCGTAGCTGCTCATAACGCGTTAGCGGATTCTTTTTAGGTCGTCCTGGGCGACGTTCATCTGCGAACAGATCGATCGTTGTGCGGTCCGTATTCTCTTTTGCCATAGGGATAGTGATACTGAAAGGCTGAATTTCTGATGACTAGGGACGTTATGCCGCGTGAAAAATCAGCAGCGGCAAATTTTAGCGCGCCATCATACCCCAGTGAAAGTGATGACGACAATCATTTAGCAACCCGAAACAACCCGAGGATATAATTGTTTTTACAGCGCAAAAAACCGACGGATTGCGCGTAAAACTGAATCAGGTTTTTCCGCATGTACCCAGTGACCAGCTCCTGCTATCACATGCGCCCGCGCTTGGGGAAACTGAGCAAGCAGGGCACCACGGTACTCATCCGCCAGATAAGCCGAGCGTTCGCCGCGGATAAACAGCGCCGGATGCGGGCAGGGGGCCAGAGGCTGCCAGCCAATAATCTGCTCGTAACACTGCCACAGCGCCGGCACGTTGAAGCGCCAGTCACCTTCATGGAATGATTTTAACAGAAACTGGATCACGCTTTCTTCATCTATGTGCAGGCGCATCAGCGCGGCGGCTTCGCTGCGCGTTTTAATTCCGGCCTGTGACACCGCTCGTAAGGCGGCAAAAATTTTGTCGTGATGGCGCGTGGTATAGGCAACAGGGGCGATATCGATAACCACGATCTCACTTACACACTCGGGAGCCAGTGCGGTCAGCGCCATAGCAATCTTGCCGCCCATCGAGTGACCGATAAGGCTGAAGCGTTCAACCGCTAATTCATTGAGCGTATCGAGGGTATCCTGCGCCATCAGTGCATAGCTCAGCTCATCAGCTCGCGGCGAAAACCCATGATTGCGCACATCAATCTGAATCAGACAACGGTCATCTTTTAACCCTCGCGCCAGCACGCCAAGGTTATCTAGGCTGCCAAACAGACCGTGGATCAGCACCAGCGGAAGATCGTTTGATGCGGATTGTTCCGATTGCAAGCGGAAGTTTAAATTCATAGAGAAAGTTCTTACAGTTGATGTGAGGGCTTAGGGTATCATGGATCCCACAATTTCTGCCGCGGGTGCCATATGCGGTTACGATCTTTTTGCGGCATATTCTAACTTTTGCCCTGAAACGGGTCTGGCGCTACAACCCGGCAGGATTTAACTTTATAATCCTGATGTTAGACTGGATCGGTTGAGCACGGGTGATCCTGACGATCATTTTCGTCTCTGTGACCCGCGTTCTTACACAAGCAATAACCGTACTGGATAAAGATGAAAACGATAGAAGTCGACGAAGAGCTATACCGTTATATTGCCAGCCACACTCAGCATATTGGTGAAAGCGCATCGGATATTTTGCGCCGCATGTTGACGTTCACTGCGGGTCAGACGGCTCCGGCTGCAGCGGCAACATCCGCAGCGGCGGCGAAAGAGCCAGCAGCGAATACGGCGGTGAAAATTGAAGCCCGTCTGCAGGATCGGGTGCGTGCGGTACGTGAACTGTTGCTTTCTGATGAGTATGCCGATCAGAAAAGAGCCGTGAATCGCTTTATGCTGGTTTTATCGACTTTATACAGTCTGGATGCCAAAGCGTTTGGCGAAGCGACAGAGTCTCTGCAAGGTCGCACGCGCGTTTATTTCGCGGGCAATCAGCAAACTCTGGTAGAAAATGGTACCCATACCAAGCCGCAGCACGTTCCGGGCACGCCGTACTGGGTGATCACCAACACAAATACTGGCCGTAAACGCAGCATGGTTGAACACATAATGCTGTCGATGCAGTTCCCGACGGAACTGACTGAGAAAGTTTGCGGTACCCTCTAACTGAAGCGTCAGGGAGAAGCACCAATGGCCAATCACCCCCGTGCAGGGCAACCCGCCCAGCAGAGCGATTTGATTAACGTTGCACAATTAACATCTCAGTATTATGTCATGCAGCCTGAACTGGGCAACGCAGAGCATGCGGTGAAATTTGGCACCTCCGGCCATCGCGGTAGCGCGGATCGTCACAGCTTCAATGAGACCCACATTCTGGCAATCGCACAAGCGATTGCCGAAGAGCGTAAAAAGAACGGTATTACCGGCCCTTGCTACGTGGGTAAAGATACCCACGCGCTGTCTGAGCCAGCAATTATTTCCGTACTGGAAGTGCTAGCTGCCAACGGCGTGGATGTGATTATCCAGCAGGATAATGGCTATACGCCAACTCCGGCCATCTCCAATGCCATCCTTGAACACAACAAATCTGGCGGCGCACAGGCGGACGGCATCGTGATAACGCCTTCGCACAATCCACCAGAAGATGGTGGCATCAAGTACAACCCGCCAAACGGTGGTCCGGCGGATACTAACGTCACCAAAGTGGTGGAAGATCGTGCCAATGCGCTGATCAAGGATAGCCTGAAAGGCGTGCAGCGAATGACGCTGTATCAGGCCCGGGCCAGCGGCCACCTGACAGAAAAAGATCTGATCCAGCCTTATATTCAAGGTCTGGCACAGACCGTCGATATTCCAGCAATCCAGAAAGCGGGGCTGAAAATTGGTGTGGATCCCCTAGGCGGTTCCGGTATCGCCTACTGGCAGCGTATTGCGGAGTTCTACAACCTTGATCTGACTATCGTAAACGATGCTGTCGACCAGACTTTCCGCTTTATGCATCTGGACCATGACGGCGTGATCCGTATGGACTGCTCGTCCAAATCTGCCATGGCGAGCCTGCTGGCGCTGCGTGGCAAATTCGACTTGGCCTTTGCCAATGACCCGGACTATGACCGCCACGGTATCGTGACTCCGGTCGGTCTGATGAACCCGAACCACTATCTGGCGGTGGCGATTCAGTATCTGTTCCAGCATCGTCCTCAGTGGGGCAAAGACGTCGCCGTAGGTAAAACTCTGGTATCGAGCGCGATGATTGACCGTGTGGTGGACGATCTCGGCCGCAAGCTGGTGGAAGTTCCGGTTGGCTTCAAGTGGTTTGTTGATGGTCTGTTCGACGGCAGCTTCGGTTTTGGTGGCGAAGAGAGTGCGGGAGCTTCCTTCCTGCGCTTCGACGGTACACCGTGGTCGACTGACAAAGATGGCATCATCATGTGCCTGCTGGCGGCTGAAATCACGGCTGTGACCGGTAAGAACCCGCAGCAGCATTACGATGAGCTGGCGGTCCGTTTTGGTGCCCCGAGCTATAACCGTATTCAGGCTCTGGCAACCTCCGCGGAGAAAGCCGCGCTTTCAAAACTATCGCCCGAAATGGTCAGTGCCGACACGCTGGCGGGCGATTCCATCACTGCGCGTTTGACGGCAGCTCCGGGTAACTGCGCTTCCATCGGCGGCCTGAAAGTGATGACCAAAAACGGCTGGTTTGCCGCGCGCCCTTCGGGTACTGAAGACGCTTACAAGATTTACTGTGAAAGTTTCCTCGGCACAGAGCATCGTGCGTTGATTGAAAAAGAAGCCGTGAAAATTGTCAGTGCGGTACTGAAAAACGCCTAATTGCCGACACGCTGAATAAGGACTGCTCATGCTGTGAGCGGCCTTTTTTTATGGCAAAATTATGGAATAAAGCGGTAGCCGACGCCGATTTCAGTGATCAGATGCTGCAGCTGTGCCGGATCGTGCTCCTGCTTCTGGCGCAGGTGGCCCATATAAATGCGCAGATAATGACTGTGCTTAACTGCGTTTGGCCCCCAGACATGAGTCAGCAGCTGGCGCTGAGTCATGACCTTGCCGAGATGGTTAAGCAGGCTGACTGTAGTGGCACACTGATACTGGCCACCTGATCGGAAGGTGATATTCTCACCTTCCCAACACCACAGGTGACCCAATGGCTAAACATTTCACGCCAGAATTTAAGCTCGAAGCGGCGAAGTTAGTTGTCGACCACGGCTATACCTACGTTAAGGCCGCAGAGGCAGTTAACGTAAGCCATTCGGCTATCCCCCGTTGGGTGAATAAGCTGCGACTTGAGCGCCAGGGGAAAACGCCCGCCGGGCTTCCTCTGACGCCAGAACAGCTCGAGCTGCGTGAGGCGAGGAAGAAAATACAACGCCTTGAAATGGAGAACGAAATCCTAAAAAAGGCTACGGCGCTCTTAATGTCGGACGCACTCAACGGTTCACGGTAGTCGACAGGCTAAGAGCGAGGTATCCGGTCGCTGCGTTGTGCCAGACTTTTG
>NZ_MAYS01000141.1 GCF_001756855.1 Candidatus Erwinia dacicola
GTCGGGCAGGACGTATTGTTGCTCAGCAATCCACTGCTCGGTAGACTTCATGCCGCCGGCGCTGCAGGCCTTTGACTTGCAGCTCTGGCAGAAGAAGCGGGAGTGGGTACAGTCAGGTGAAGCGCAGCAGTAGCGGCGAACGCCCATAGCGCAGGTGCCACAGGCGAGCATGCATTCAACGGCGAGTCGGGTCCACTGGCTGATGCTGTCGCCGTGTTTTTCGAGATCGCGGTTCCAGCAGTTTTTTTACACCGACGTGGGCAACCGGATGGCGCACCTTGCCATCGGTCATCACAACAGGCTAACGGCGATCGCTGGCGGGATGAAAGCATTACTGCCACTGCTGTAGCTTGCCCTGCAACTCATCGTAACTTTCATCGGTCACGGTATTGTTACCCTGACGGTAGTAGGCGTCATCCCAGTGCGTGAGCTGTGTTGCCAGCCGGGTCATCTCCAGATCGGCCCGCGCAGGCGACCATACCGGGCACTGTGCCGCCAGCACCGCGCTGTATAACCAGATGGATAAAATGATGTAGCACATCCCTGTCTTTCCTGCTTTCCACTTATACCGCTTAACAGTAAAGCGTGCAGGTCTGGGATTATCGAGTGGCAAAATCAGATTGTGGAAAGCGGCTCTGGAACAATTCAACGCCGCCGACATCAGGATGCAAAACGCCGTGCAGCGCTTTCCATTTCCTCAGAAAATCCCTTGGATCATCGTCTAAACGCTGCATGACGTCCTGCACCTGTGTATACTGTACAGGACGTAGACTCCGCTTTATTGGCATATCAAGAATAATCATGGCTCAAGGCACGCTTTTTATTGTTTCCGCCCCTAGCGGCGCGGGTAAATCTAGCCTGATTCAGGCGCTATTAAAAACGCAACCGCTGTACGATACCCAAGTATCGATCTCCCACACCACGCGTGGGGTGCGGCCGGGCGAGAATCATGGTGAACATTATTACTTTGTGAACCACGATGAGTTTCGTTCCATGATCGAGGATGAGGCGTTTTTAGAACATGCCGAAGTGTTCGGTAACTATTACGGCACTTCGCGTAAAGCAATTGAACAGGTGCTGGCAACTGGCGTTGATGTGTTTATCGATATCGACTGGCAGGGTGCAAAACAGATCCGTAAAAAAATGCCGGCAGCACGCAGCATTTTCGTGCTGCCGCCGTCGAAAGACGAACTGGACCGCCGCCTGCGTGGCCGAGGTCAGGACAGCGAAGAATTGATTACTAAACGTATGGCCCAGGCTGTTGCTGAGATGAGCCACTACGCCGAATACGATTATTTAATCGTGAATGATGATTTCGACCTAGCATTGTCCGATCTGAAGACCATTATTCGCGCTGAGCGTCTGCGTATGGGCCGTCAAAAAGCCCGCCATGATGCATTAATCAGCAAACTATTGGCAGACTGAGCGTAACTCAGTACGATGCCCAGTCATTTCGTCACCACCCGTGGAGTATCACACTTATGGCACGCGTAACCGTACAGGACGCAGTAGAAAAAATTGGTAACCGTTTTGACCTAGTTCTGGTAGCAGCGCGCCGCGCTCGTCAGATGCAGGTTGGTGGTAAAGATCCACTGGTTCCAGAAGAGAACGATAAATCTACCGTTATCGCGCTGCGCGAAATCGAAGAAGGCCTGATCACCAATCAGATCCTTGACGTGCGCGATCGCCAGGAGCAGCAAGAACAGGAAGCCTCAGAACTGCAGGCTGTAACTGCTATCGCTGAAGGTCGTCGTTAATCAGCATTAAAGGCCTGCCTTGTATTTGTTCGAAAGCCTCAATCAGCTGATTGAAAAATACTTGCCTGAGAAGCAAATCAAGCGCCTCAAGCAGGCTTATCTTGTCGCACGTGATGCTCACGAGGGACAGACACGCTCCAGCGGTGATCCTTATATCACCCATCCGGTAGCCGTGGCCTGCATCCTAGCTGAAATGAAACTCGACCATGAAACACTGATGGCCGCGCTTCTGCACGACGTTATTGAAGACACCCCCGCCACCTATAAGGATATGGAACAGCTGTTCGGCCAGACCGTCGCCGAGCTGGTTGAAGGAGTTTCTAAACTCGATAAGCTGAAATTCCGCGACAAGAAAGAAGCCCAAGCTGAAAACTTCCGCAAGATGATCATGGCGATGGTGCAGGATATCCGCGTCATTCTGATCAAACTGGCCGACCGTACGCACAACATGCGTACCCTCGGCGCGCTGCGCCCGGATAAAAAACGGCGTATCGCGTTGGAAACGCTGGAAATCTATAGCCCACTGGCTCACCGCCTGGGTATTCACCACCTGAAAACCAAATTGGAAGAGCTGGGCTTTGAAGCACTGTATCCGAACCGTTTCCGCGTGATTAAGGAAGTGGTAAAAGCGGCACGCGGCAACCGTAAAGAGATGATCCAGAAAATCCTATCAGAAATTGACGGTCGTCTGGAAGAAGCCGGTATTACCCGCCGTGTCAGCGGTCGCGAAAAACACATCTATTCCATCTACTGCAAAATGCACCTGAAAGAGCAGCGATTCCATTCGATTATGGATATCTACGCCTTCCGCGTCATCGTGCGTGATGTCGATACCTGTTATCGCGTACTGGGCCAGATGCACAGCTTGTATAAGCCGCGTCCGGGCCGGGTAAAAGATTATATCGCTATCCCAAAAGCCAACGGCTATCAGTCGCTGCATACTTCAATGATCGGTCCGCACGGCGTGCCGGTTGAGGTGCAAATTCGTACCGAAGATATGGATCAGATGGCAGAGATGGGGGTGGCAGCGCACTGGGCTTATAAAAAACAGGGCGAGAGCAGCACTACCGCACAGATCCGCGCGCAGCGCTGGCTGCAGAGCCTGCTGGAGCTGCAGCAGAGCGCCGGTAGCTCGTTTGAATTTATCGAAAGCGTGAAATCCGATCTATTCCCAGATGAGATTTACGTTTTCACTCCGGAAGGCCGCATTGTTGAACTGCCGGCCGGCGCCACGCCGGTTGACTTTGCCTATGCCGTGCATACCGACATCGGTCATGCCTGCGTGGGCGCACGCGTTGACCGCCAACCTTATCCGCTGTCGCAGCCGCTCACCAGTGGTCAGACCGTCGAAATTATTACCGCACCGGGCGCCCGCCCAAACGCTGCGTGGCTAAACTTTGTCGTCAGCTCGAAAGCGCGTGCCAAGATCCGCCAGCTGTTGAAAAACCTCAAGCGTGATGACTCGGTTAGCCTTGGTCGACGCCTGCTCAATCACGCCCTAGGCGGCAGCCGCAAGCTGGCTGAGATCCCGGAAGCCAATGTCCAGCATGAGCTGGAGCGCATGAAGCTGACCTCGCTGGATGACCTGCTGGCTGAAATCGGTCTCGGTAACGCCATGAGCGTAGTGGTGGCGAAAAATCTACAGCAGAGCGAGCAGAATGCTCCCGCCAGAACCGGCAGCTGCAATAGCATCAGCGGCGCTCGCAGTAAGCTGCCAATTAAGGGCGCTGATGGGGTGTTGATCACTTTCGCCAAGTGCTGCCGCCCGATCCCCGGTGACCCAATTGTGGCGCACGTCAGCCCGGGTAAAGGCTTGGTAGTGCACCATGAATCCTGCCGTAATATTCGTGGCTATCAGAAAGAACCAGAGAAATACATGGCGGTGGAGTGGGATATTGCCACCGAGCAGGAGTTTGTCGCCGAGATTAAGGTGGATATGTTTAACCACCAGGGCGCGCTGGCAAACCTGACGGCGGCAATTAACACCGCGGGCTCCAATATCCAGAGCCTGAACACCGAAGAAAAAGATGGCCGTGTTTACAGCGCCTTTATCCGTCTGACGGCACACGATCGCGTTCATCTGGCCAATATCATGCGTAAAATCCGCGTGATGCCGGATGTCATCAAGGTCCATCGCAACCGTAATTAAGCAAAGACGGAACCAGCTTCCGTCTTTTGCTTTCCCCTCTCACCGCAGACGGGATGACTGATTTTAGGGAGTCCACTTTCGCATGAATGCCCAACGTTATGCCCATCTACGCGCAATGCTCGCCGCTCGTCAGCACAACCTGACGGTGTGTATGGAACAGCTGCATAAATCTCATAACGTCTCTGCGGTGATCCTCACCGCCGACGCCGTTGGCGTGCATGAAGTTCACGCCGTATGGCCGGGAAGCCGCATGCGCACCATGGTCTCTTCCGCCGCGGGCAGTAACAGCTGGGTGCAGGTGAAAACCCATCCGACAATCCGTGATGCCGTCAGCCATCTGAAAGATCGGAAGATGCAGATTCTGGCGACGCACCTCTCCGCTAAAGCGGTCGATTTCCGCCAGATTGACTATACCCGCCCGACCTGCATCCTGATGGGCCAGGAGAAAACCGGGATTACCCAGGAAGCCCTCGACCTTGCCGACCAAGATATTATTATCCCGATGATCGGTATGGTGCAGTCGCTAAACGTCTCCGTCGCATCGGCCCTGATCCTCTATGAAGCGCAGCGGCAGCGGCAGAATGCCGGTATGTATCTGCGTGCAGAGAGCACGCTGGAGTACGCCGAGCAGCAGCGTCTGCTGTTCGAAGAAGGTTACCCGGTACTGGCCCGCGTGGCGAAGCATAAAGGGCTGCCCTACCCGGTGATCAACGATCGCGGTGAAGTGGTGGCGGAGCCGGAATGGTGGGCCACCATGCAGTCGAAGGCGCGTAAATAATGCAGAGCCGCCTGCTGGATGCCGTTCCGCTCAATACGTTGTCCGGCGTGGGCACCAGCCAAGCGGCAAAGCTAGCCAAACTTGGCCTGCTGACCGTACAGGATCTGCTGCTGCATCTGCCGATACGCTATGAAGATCGCACCCAGCTTTACGCCATCAACGAACTGCTGCCGGGCATCTATGCCACGGTAGAGGGCGAAGTGCTGCACAGCGATATTTCGTTTGGCCGCCGCCGTATGCTGACCTGCCAGATTAGCGACGGCAGCGGCATCCTTACCCTGCGCTTTTTCAACTTCAATGCCGGAATGAAGAACAGCCTCGCTACCAGCCGCCGTGTCACAGCTTACGGTGAGATTAAACGCGGCCAGCGCGGAGCGGAGATCATCCACCCGGAGTACAAAGTACAGGGTGAAAGCAGCGTCACCAAACTGCAGGAGACGCTGACCCCGGTTTACTCCACCACTGAAGGCTTGCGCCAAGCTACGTTGCGCAACCTGACCGACCAAGCACTGACCCTGCTGGAAACCTGCGAGATTAGCGAACTGCTGCCGCCGGAGCTGAGCCAAGGAGTGATCAGCCTGCCGGAAGCGTTGCGTACCCTGCACCGCCCGCCACCGGATATGGCGCTGGCCGATCTCGATAGCGGCCGCCACCCAGGGCAGCGACGCCTGATTATGGAAGAGCTGCTGGCGCACAACCTCAGCATGCTGGCGGTGCGCGCCGGTGCGCAGCGTTATCATGCGCTGCCGATGGCTGCCCACCACGACCTGAGCGATCAGCTTCTGACCGCGCTGCCGTTTAAACCGACTAATGCCCAGGCGCGCGTCGTGCGCGAGATCGAAGCCGACCTTGCCCACGACTATCCGATGATGCGTCTGGTGCAGGGCGATGTGGGGTCCGGTAAAACGCTGGTCGCCGCGCTGGCGGCACTGCAGGTTATTGCTTACGGTAAGCAGGTGGCGCTGATGGCGCCAACCGAGCTGCTGGCCGAGCAGCACGCCAGTAATTTCCGCCAGTGGTTTGCGCCGCTTGGGCTGGAAGTAGGCTGGCTGGCAGGGAAACAGAAAGGCAAAGCGCGCATCGCCCAACAGGAAGCGATCGCCAGTGGGCAAGTGTCGATGATTGTCGGCACCCACGCTATCTTCCAAGAGCAGGTGCAGTTCAACGGGCTGGCGCTGGTGATCATCGATGAGCAGCACCGCTTTGGCGTCCACCAGCGTCTGGCGCTGTGGGAGAAAGGCGAAGAACAGGGTTTCCACCCGCACCAGCTGATTATGACGGCCACACCGATCCCGCGCACCTTGGCGATGACCGCCTATGCCGATCTCGATACCTCAAACATCGACGAACTGCCGCCGGGGCGTACCCCGGTGACCACCGTCGCGATCTCTGACATGCGCCGTGCCGAGATTATTGCTAGGGTGAAAGGCACCTGCGGCAGCGAAGGCCGCCAGGCCTACTGGGTCTGCACGCTGATTGAGGAGTCAGAGCTACTGAAAGCGCAGGCGGCGGAAGCCACCTGGGAAGAGCTGAAGCTGGCGCTGCCGGAGCTGACTATCGGCTTGGTGCACGGCCGGATGAAGCCGCAGCAGAAACAGGCGGTGATGCAGGCATTCAAGCAGGGTGAAATCCACGTGCTGATCGCCACCACGGTGATCGAGGTCGGCGTGGATGTGCCCAATGCCAGTCTGATGATTATCGAAAACCCGGAACGCCTCGGGCTGGCGCAGCTGCATCAGCTGCGCGGCCGCGTTGGTCGTGGTGCGGTCGCTTCCTACTGCGTGCTGCTGTATAAAGCGCCGCTGAGTAAAACCGCGCAGAAGCGTTTACAGGTGCTGCGCGACAGCAACGACGGCTTTGTGATTGCCCAGTGCGACCTCGAAATTCGCGGCCCCGGCGAAATGCTGGGCACGCGCCAAACCGGTAACGCCCAGTTTAAGGTTGCTGACCTGCTGCGCGATCAGGCGATGATCCCGGAAGTGCAGCGCGTGGCGCGCCATATCCACCAGCATTACCCGGAGCAGGCTTCGGCGCTGATTGAGCGCTGGCTGCCGGAAACCGAACGCTATACCAACGCGTAACCTCCCTACCTTACACTGTTCACCCCGATACAGTGGCAAACGATTGCTTTTACTCCGCAGAAGATTAAAATCCTCACTTTATTGCCACTGGGAAGTCTGACAGGCACTGTTGCAAAGATCTGGCGATGGTAAACTGATGCCACTGTTTAGTTGAAGGAGCAGCACATGAACCCATTTAAAGGTCGACATTTTGAGCGTCATATTATCCTGTGGGCCGTCCGCTGGTACTGCAAATATGGCATCAGTTATCGTGAGCTGCAGGAGATGCTGGCTGAGCGAGGGGTAAATGTCGATCACACCACGATTTATCGATGGGTTCAGCGTTCTGCACCTGAGATGGAAAAGCGGCGGCGCTGGTACTGGCGTCAACCTTCCGGTTTTGGCTCATGGCATCTCGATGAAACCTACGTGAAGGTCAACGGACGCTGGGCTTATCTGTACCGCGCCGTCGACAGCAGGGGCTGCACCATTGACTTTTACCTGTCTTCACGTCGTCACACCAAAGCCGCCTATCGCT
>NZ_MAYS01000142.1 GCF_001756855.1 Candidatus Erwinia dacicola
TTGACGGACTCGACCCGGTGTTGAAAGGTCAGATTGGAAAGCATTCTCGCTGGGTGTTTGTTCATACCAAAGCAGCGACGAGAGCAGACGGCACCAAGACGCCCGCTGTACATAAAATGCGATGTGACGATAATAGCGCATGGAAAGTCGGACTTAAACGTGCAGGTATAGACGATTTCCGTTTCCATGATTTGCGCCACACCTGGGCAAGCTGGTTGATTCAGTCTGGTGTTCCACTTTCTGCTTTGCAGGAAATGGGAGGGTGGGAATCAATAGAAATGGTACGCAGGTATGCACACCTGGCACCAAACCACCTGACCGAACATGCGCGTAAAATTGACTCACTTTTAGGTAGTCACGACACAAATACGACGCAAGGTGAAAATCGGGTAGGTTTGAAGTTAGCATAACCCATTGATTTTAAATGGCACGCCCTACAGGATTCGAACCTGTGACCTGCGGCTTAGAAGTTCCTGGAACTAGCTGAGCTAACAACAACTTACCCCATCACTACGGCGCTCACACGTCCCATCTTGGTAAAACATGCAAAGCCTTGCAAACCGATGCAAAGCTTTGTGTGTCCCATTTCTGTCTCACATCACCGGGCAGTCATCAAACTCTCCAGAGCGTGCATCGTTGATGATATAAGTGATGACTCCAAATATTGGTAGCGCTCCGCTGATACCCTCGTCGTTGCCAGGCAGCCTCTCCTTTCTCCCGTTAGCCACATTCTCAAGATGCGGCTGCGGATATGTGCGATACCTCTTTACTTTGAACTCACCGTTGCAGTCACAGATAAGCAGCGAGCCGTCACATGGCTTAAGCGACGAATCAATCACAAGCAGCGCATCCTTCATAATCCCGCAGCGGTAGATGGTCTCGCCCGCTCGCATGTAGTACGTAGCCGCAGGTTTCTGGATAAGCGCCTCATCAAGTGACAGGCGCGCTTCAACGTAATCAGCAGCTGGACTCGGGAACCCCATAACTCACCTCCGATAGTTACTGTATATGTATACAGTATTATCGATCGGCGGTATCGATCAATAGACTTTGTGGTGCTACACTTCAGACCTTTCAGAATTCACTGATTTTTATCATGTTAAAGTTATTCGCCAAGTACACATCAATAGGTGTCATCAATACGCTCATACATTGGGTCGTGTTCGCTGTTTGCATTTACGCATTCCATACAGGTCAGGCACTTGGCAACTTCGCTGGATTCGTCGTGGCAGCGTCTTTCAGTTTCTTTGCAAACGCCAGGTTCACGTTTAAGTCCTCGACTACCACCATGCGCTACATGCTCTACGTTGGCTTTATGGGGACGCTTAGCGCCGCTGTTGGATGGTGCGCTGATAAGTCTGGCATGGCTCCGATCGTGACTCTCATTCTCTTCTCTGCCATCAGTCTGGTGTGCGGGTTCATCTATTCAAAGTTCATTGTCTTTAGGGATGCGAAATGAAAATTTCTCTGGTCGTTCCGGTATTTAATGAAGAAGAAGCAATTCCTATCTTCTATAAAACCGTTCGGGAATTTGAAGGCCTTAAGCAGCATGAAGTCGAGATAGTCTTCATCAATGACGGCAGTAAAGACGCGACAGAATCAATTATCAACGCGCTTGCTGTTGCCGATCCACTTGTTGTTCCACTGTCATTCACTCGTAACTTTGGGAAAGAACCAGCTCTGTTCGCCGGTCTCGACCATGCGACAGGTGAAGCGATTATCCCGATTGACGTAGACTTACAGGATCCTATCGAAGTCATTCCGCACCTGATCGAGAAGTGGCAGGCCGGGGCAGATATGGTTCTTGCCAAGCGCTCTGACCGCTCCACTGATGGCAGGCTGAAGCGCAAGACCGCTGAATGGTTCTATAAGTTGCACAACAAAATCAGTAACCCGCAGATCGAGGAAAACGTTGGTGACTTCCGCCTGATGTCTCGCGAGGTGGTCGAAAACATCAAACTCATGCCAGAGCGCAACCTGTTTATGAAGGGTGTACTGAGCTGGGTTGGTGGCCGTACAGATGTCGTTGAATATGCACGCGCAGAACGCATCGCAGGGAGTACGAAATTTAACGGTTGGAAGTTGTGGAACCTGGCGCTTGAGGGAATTACCAGCTTCTCTACTTTCCCGTTGCGCATGTGGACTTACATTGGCTTGTTCGTTGCCGTAGCTGCATTCCTGTACGGTGCATGGATGATTATTGACACACTTGCATTTGGTAATGCTGTTCGCGGGTATCCATCATTGCTGGTGTCTATTCTATTCCTTGGTGGCATACAACTGATTGGCATTGGGGTGCTCGGGGAGTACATCGGAAGAATTTACGTCGAGGTTAAGAAACGTCCTCGCTACATCTTGAAGGGAATGAAATGAAGAATTTCATAATATACGCTAAAAACAACGGCTACGTTACCGCTATTGTATTATCGATTCTCTATATACTTCCTCTATTATTGGCTAATTGTTATTATATTGACGATATTTCTAGGAGCGTTGGGGGTTACGCGAGATGGCTAGACAATGGCAGGCCATTGGCAGAGTGGATTATTTTAACAATGGGGTTCGGCGGAGTTATAGACATAGCCCCTATGCCATTAATTTTAAGTGCAATAACAATCATCACTTCTGGTTTTTATTTGTCCAAAAACATTGGTATAAATAAAAAATTACCAGCCATTCTCGTTTCACTGTCAATCTTATGCAGCCCTTTCTATATTCAGAATCTTTCTTATAGATATGACGCTTTTACGATGGGTCTATCTGTTTCAAGTGCCATTGTAGCCGCCTCAATTCTTCTTGATAGATTTTCAAAAACCAAATTCATCATTTCCTCTATAACTATTACTGCGATGCTTAGCTTATATCAGGCATCGGTTAATGCATATATTGGGGTTGTATGTCTCTGTGCTTTAGTGATTCTACAAAGAAATGGAGTTAAGACTTTCTTTATATATGTGAGCGCGTCAGTCGCAACGTTATTTATTGGAATGGTAGCATATAAATTACTTGTTGCTGAAATGTTCGTTTCAGGAGGATATAGCGTAGCGCATAGTGAAACGGTTGAAATAAGCTCAGATTCATTACCAGTAATTTATTCAAACCTAGATAATTTCTTGAAGGTTTTTATTGATACATTTAGCGGTTGGTTTGGTATCTTATTCTTGGCATCTTTTGTAATATCCTTCGCGTCTGCTTTCATTGTAATAACACCAGGCATCAAACAAAAAAAATCATTTCTTATATATTGCGTACTCATTGCCGGGTCAATATCAACGTTGATCTTTGCAATCATTGGAATGATGTTTTTTCTTAACCATCCTGTATATTACCCACGTGTGTTTATAGGTTTTATAGCTGTAATGCTATTTATAGTTTACAACACGTCTACAGTCCTTAATGGTAAAATAGTTTTTATTCCCATATTGGTGCTTGCAAGTTCATACATTCAAATGTATGCATATGGAAATGCCTTAAGCGCACAAAAGCAAAAGGAAGATTTCATTTTCTCATTAATGGCGCAAGATATTGTTAAATATGATGGTCATATAAATAAGGTTAGATTTAATGGGTCTGTTTCTATGGCTCCTACGTTAGATCTAATTACTAACAGGTTTGGGATAATGAAACATATTGTTCCAAGCTACATTCGCCCAGACTGGATGTTTGGATCTTTTTATCTAAGAAAACTAGGCCCAGAAGTTATATATGATTCAAATATTGATATTAGCAAAACAATAACTGATGGTTGCAGAGAAAAAGTAACCGCAAATAAATTTTATACTGTAATTGTAAAAGATAAAACGATGTTATTTGATTTTAGTAAATGTAATTAGCATCTAGATAAGGTTGGTGATATCACCAACCTTTTTCCTAGCTGAATAAAACTATGTCAATACCTACAGTGGATGCACTCAAGGGCACAAGGCCTCCAGATGTGGTGTATATACTACAGACCAATGACTTGGCTGTTCTGTTGGCAAAAACATGTGGCCCGGCAATTCTGTTACCTCTCACCGTCGCATTATCAAGAGCTTGTGTTGTTACGTGCGCTTTAAATACGATTGTTATTTCACCTGTACCAGTAGCACTAACAGAAGACATTAGTGAGTTTGGGTCTGAGCTTGTAATGGTACCATTGGTAGAAACAATTGTAAGCTTACGCGGAAAATCAACGGTCAGATTTGTAACATTATCTAATCCTGAAAAAACACCAGGCCTGTTTGGGAAGGCTATCTGACTGACGTTTATATCCTGACTAACACCTTCAAACCGAATTACCTCTAAAGCAGTTCCTGTTCCTGTCGCGGGCAACGCAATTAGGTTATTAATATTCACATCACGGCAACTATCCAATACCAATGGATAGGAATCTGGCGGGGTTGATACAATATTTGAAGATACCACAGCCTGCCTTACATTGGATAAACTAATCCCAATTGGTCTGCGCGCTCCATCTGTAACTCCACTCGCTCGCTTAACTGATATCTGGTTGTTAGCAATAAGCATCCCTGCGATAGGGCCATTTCCTGTAGTAAATGTAGTAGCTATTCCGGTGCAACCATCATCAGCTGAAGCTTTAGTAATATCAATAACTTGATTATTCGTAATAGTTACTCGCTGTGGAACACCTAAATTGTTTAAAACGATTATTCCTTGCCCACCTCCACGAAGCTGACAATCGTCGATGATTAATCCGTCAACAATTCTAACGTTAATCATAGGCATGTTTCGAGCGCCATCAACGCCGCCAGTATTTGCCCCTGTGTAATCAGCGCGGTAGCCAATTATCCTGACGTCCTTGTTTGGTCTAAGGGTTGGCTCATTTGATATATAAATGGCATGTCTGTCGTTGGTTGTGCCTTTACTTGAACCGCCTAGAATGAGCGTATTCTCAGCACCTTCAGTAAGGATCGCATATCCACCCGCATTTAGTGATGGGTGATACACCATTCCTTCTGAACGTGAATTAAACACGATAGCATCGAAAGCCTTGCGAATATGCACGCCCATTGTCGCAAGTTTAAATCTGCTGCTGAGAATGGCAGCGCCTCGGTTATCATCACCATAACGAAGTAAATATGTTGGAGTTGTATCGGCGGGGGCGACATCTCCTGCACCAGTAATATTCAGCCCGTTTGCTGTCTGATTATCTGCACTTAGATTTAGGCCAATGCTCCCCTTAGTGGCAACTATACTTCCGCCTTTATGCCCTAATACCGATGTGTCAGCTTGCGTAACGGCAGTCGAACTCAATTGAGTATCAATCTCTACATCGCTACCAGCCGCCAGCAATGCACTGATCGGCTGCCCTGAAGTTCTGATATCGATTACGTCCAGGTCTTGCTGAAGTGTACCGCGGTGGTTAGTGCCAACCATAGATGCGCCGTTGCTGCTTTGCAGCTCTTGCTTGAACTGGTCTGGCTCATATCCAAGAACGTTTGGATAATAAAATTGCAGTACATTATAAGCGTCATATACTGCCATTGAATGGCCTTGTACAGTGACGAACTTTGTGATGTTTCCGTTGTATACCGGAAATCCACCTGCGTTAATGATGATAGGTTGCGACACGGGGACGGGTTCACCATCCTCGTTTTCAATGTATACCTGAATCTGGTTTGACGGGATGGTTGGGTCAGTGTCAATCAGGCCTATGTAGATTTTTCCGTTTGCAGCTGCCTTGAATGAACGCGCCAGAGTGAATAACTGGCTAGGCATACTCACTACAACATTTGCGGTGATATCTGACATTTACTTTGCTCCGGGCGCAGCAAAGCCGCACAAGCTAAAACTTGCGCAGCGTTGCGTTAAGGTCGGTTATAATTGTTTAAAAGAGTGGAGGATTTATGGAACGAGACTGGTTGAACTTTGCTTTCTTAATTTTCGGCATCTGTGTTGGTGTCGCTCTATTCACTTAGAGCTTCAGATTTAGCACCCTGAGCGAATGAGTTAACAATGCGCTCGACGTCAGATAACGCTTTCTCGAACGCAGTAGAGCCTCTAGGGGTATTTGCCAGGCGAAGCATCGCATTACGTGCTGGCTCGCTCTCATACATCCTTGCAAGCAATCCATACCCGCCACCAACTCCAATCAAAGCTGGATTCGTCACGGTGCCAATGCCCATAATGAATGGGATGGTCTGTTGACCGGTTGGTGTTGTAACTCCTGCCTGCCCCGCCCTCTTCGTTGACTCCAGGTAGTTCTTCAGCCCTTTCAGATAAGCAGCATCACGACCTTTAAACGCAATTCCAGTCTGGTTAGACATCAGGTTAACCTGTCGCAGGAACTGGTCAGGTGAGCCGCCAGATTTCTCCATCGCCTTGCCGATAATGCCGTTACGCATCTGAGCTCGACCAACCTGACCTACAGAGTTGTAGAGATTCTGAACTTCGGATTTGTTCTTACTGAAAAGCATGTTGTTTACGACCTCAGGCATCAGGTCACCTTTCATCAGAACGTTCTTCAGGCGCGTATTCTGGAGTTTGCTTGCCTCATCTGCGTAAACAGCGTTAGCCTGCTTGTAGCGGCGCAATGTATCGTTCCCTAGGTTCTGACCAATAGAGCTATCAATGTCTCCGGTCATAGCCCTATAGACGCGCTGAATAGCTGCATCTGAACGATTAGGCATAACGACGCGCTCACCCTTAACATCCTGCCTGAATTGACTCCGTAAGTTACTTAGTTGCTGCAAATCAACATTACCGCCAGCCAGCTCATCACGATATGCCTGGAGCTTGCTGATGGTGTCCGTGTCTGAGACTTTGCCGAGCTTTTGAAGGCTGGCTATCTCGTCATCAATCTGCTGTAGCGCTCTGGTAGGCTGTATTGTTACTCCAGTCATGGCGTTCTGGACTTGTTCAAGCCGATTTCCGGCTGCCTGTTTGATACCAGCGGCTTTGGATTTGAGGCTGCCAATTACTATGGACGGGTCATATTCACCAAAGCGAGACGCGTATTCATTCACCAGTTGGCTGCGGGCCTCCTGCTGATTTGCTCGCATTGAGCTTGTGCCGGCGAAAGGAACATTTTCCGCTGTGGTCTGCGCCATTCGTCCAACGCGGGAATTTGGCTGCAATACGTCTGTTGTATGAAGCGGAACGTCCGCAGAATTGGCGAATCGGATAGCCTGCTGCGCTTCAGGAGAGATTGCGCCCTTTACACCACGATAAGCAGCGCCAGCAACGCGCCCAAGCTGATTAATAGCGCCACCCAATACGACGCCAGTGCCAAGGTCGGTAGCCAGTGATGAGGGGTCATTCTGTTCGCTATTCGCAGCCATCGAGCCTACTGCGTTTTCTGCCAGTAAGCGTGATGCTCCTTGCGCTACTCGACCGGCAATCGTCGGAGCTTGAGTGGCAATTCTCTCAGCACCTACAGGCGTCAGGTATGGCAATGCTTCGGCGAAGATTTTACCCTCTGTCGTCTGCGGGGTAAGTGCGCCCTGCTGAAGGCCTAAATCCTGCGCCAAACCTTCCGTGGTTACGCGAGGTGCTGGCTGGTATGTCCCATCACCAAGGCCCAACTTATTTCCAGCCCATGCCCCTGCGCTCGCTACAGCATCAGCCATTGATGCCGGGATGTTTGCCAGGTTAACGCCGGCCTGAAGCAATCCACGCCCTGTTTCTGCTGCCGCGTTACCCAGGTCGGACAGGAATCCGCCTTGATCTTGTGCTTGAGCTTCCTGCTGCGGTTGCTGTGCCTGCTGAGACTCTGCTGAAGGAACTGGATATGCAGCATAGAACGCCTGTTTAGCCTGCTCTGCATTGCTGCCAGCCTGTGGAGCCACTACCTCATTGAAGTATTGCTCCTGCGCCTGTGCTTTTTGCTCTGGTGCCAATGCCTGATACTGCTTAGAGGCAATAACGTCTTTCCATGCCTTAGCCATTAGTCACCCCATAGTGAAGAGAAGCCTGTGCTTTGCTGCGGTTGCTGTGCTGGTCGTGAAGGCTGTGACTGCGCACTGCGATTACCAACGTCTACGCTGTACTGCTGGTTGTAGTTGTCGGTGTACTGCTGAATGTCGCGCAGAGATTGCTGCATTGCTTCCGGGCTTGAGTAGTCGACCTGAGGCATACCCTGAAAATACATCTTCGCTTCTGCTACGGTGTTGATGCCTGACGCGCCCATATCCCTTGCGGCTGCAATGCCCTGGTTCTGCATCTTGCCTTGAATGCGCTTTGTGGCATTGAATAGTTGACGCTGCTCGCCGCCACCAAGACGACTGCGAACTTCAGCATCCCATGATGGAGACCCGTTACCGCCCGTTACGCCAGTCATGAAGTCAAGCTTCTCAGTTGGTGCGTTCAGGATTGCGTTCAGGTCTTTAGACATCGCGTAATTCTGCGCAGAAGCTGCCGATGTTGCCGGTGCAGCAATTGAGCTTGCTGGTACGCGAACGGTGTTTCCTGCATTGTCTACGCCCTCATAGAAAGCGTTCTGGCCAGCACCATGAAGCTTGCCGACGATTTGCACGGTACGACCATCTGAAAGTTGGACTGTGCGCCCGTCAGCACCTGCATTGCCGGATGCATTTGCGCGTTGATTGGCCATATCCTGACCTCGGCGCGCTGTCTCTGCTGAGATATCCTGACCTCGTGCAGTAATATCTTGGCCACGTCGTTGTAAAGACTCTCCAGCCTGATTGCTACGGATAGTTTCGTTGAGCTTATCTCTGTTTAGCGCCTGACCAACGATTTTGTCCTGAGCATTGAAGTAATCAACAGGACCAAGCGCCGCCATGCCCAGATGGTCTACAAACTCACCAAACTGTTTCGGGTTCTGCTGGTAGGTTTGAGCGATGTCAGCCGGGTCCAATCCTACTCGTTGCAGGTCTGCCGAGTTGTTCTGTAACCATGCGCCCATTGCTTCTGGTGAAGTTGCAGCGAGACGGGCTGCGGCTGCAAGATTGCCAACTGTAGCGCGCTGGTCTTCATCGACAAACTTCATGCCGTTACGTACAGCATCTACCTGGTCAGGGTATTGTGCGGCCAGTTGTCGCATAGCATTGCGATCACCTGACTCGTAGGCCTGACCATAAGCCTGCTGGAATTGCTGCTTTCGCTGAGCCTGCTCCTGCTGATTGTAGATATCCATCACTGAGCCAATGCCCTGCAATGCCTGCAAACCAATGTTGTTGCGGCCTGAGCGTTCGTCTTCATTATTTTGACGAATGAAGGCGAGAGCTGCGTTTGCATCACTGGCTTGTGGTGCGTTTGTGTTTACCCCGCCAAGACTTGCCAGCAACCCGCCCGGGTTACCTGACTGCTGCCATGTAGCCATGATTTCCCCTTAGAAAAGTGAACCTAGCGCGCCAATACCTGCACCAATTGCTGTACCCCAGCCAGGCATGATTGATGTTCCGATTGCTGCGCCTGATGCCGCTCCGCCAAGTGCTGTCTGCAAACCTGAAGGGCGGTTAGCATTGGCTGCTGCTGCGTTAGCCTGCTGCTGATACAACTGACTAGCATTGTTGGCGTAGTTCTGCCCTGCCGTAGCCTGCCCGGTAAGCGCACCGAGACCAATATTTGCCAGGTTCTGGTAGTTATTCATCTGACCTGAAAGCCAGTTTTGCCCTAACGTAGGCGCGATGGTGGCTAACTGATTGCTTGTTGCGGTAGAGCCAAGTCCGCCAGTTGCTTCGGCAGCGTTAAGACTCTGATATCGAGCCTGATTGGCGAGGTCCTGATATTGCTTTGAACCATAGTAACTGTTAAGTGCTGACTGCTGCCCCTGAAGCGTTGAAAGGTTTTGCAGCTGAGATACGTATTGCTGTGCAAGTGGAGTGAACGGTGCAAGGTTCTGCATGTTCGTTTGCCACATCTCACGCTGTAACTCGATACCCTTTTTCGTAGCATCAGCTTGCGCACCGGCTCCGTTATCACCGCCACCTTTCTGATACACCGCTTTGTTGAGGTGCTTATTGGCAATTTGATGAATTAGCATTTAATAGCTCCTCATATTTCGAGCGAGGTAATTGATAGAGGGTGATTCCGACAGGTTTCCCATTGCTCATGTACGCATCATCGAGATGACCGATACGCGTTGCACCAAGCAGGCGTATTAGCGCACGTCCGTATTTTGTAGTGTCTGGAACCATGGTAACGCTGTTCAGGAATGGGGAATTATCGAGAAGCCATTTGCAGAATAACCGGTGACCACTGAGGGCATATTCACCGCGAAAGCCAGGAGAGTAGATAGCGTGACATTCAACAACGCTGTGCCAGAAGTTACGCACTTCATGAACGCCAGCCAATAAAACGCCTTCGTAGATGCCGAGATATACTGCATCGGGCTTGATGAAGTACTTTTCCCCGCTATCGACGATGTTTCCTGTGTTTTCTGGGTTATTGAGAAATTCTGCAAGCTTCACCGGATTATCAATGAGCTTTATATGCATTATGCGTTTATCAACCCGTGACCGGATGTTGCTCCTAATGCTGTCTGTAAGGCCACTGCAAGCTGCCTAACCTGCTGTAGGCCTGTTGCTATGGCCTGAACTTCTGACTGCGTGTATGTGGCGCTGACTGTGTACGTCGTGCTTCCATTTATCCCGGCTTTAGATGCGGTGCCTGTTGATGCTGTCCAGCCTGTGTTGCGTGCGCCGACAACCTTAGTTCCGCCAACAGAGTAAGAGGTCGATACGTTAAGTGGGGATGCCAGTGTTTGCGATGCCGCAGTGGTTTTTGAAACGTAGTCACCTTGCAGGGTGGTTATATTTCCCTCTGCCGCGGTAACTCGTGTGGTTAGCGATGATACGTTTGTTTGCAGGGTAGAAACATCAGCCTGTAGGGTGGTAATGTTGCCTTCCGCTGTGCTGACGCGAAGCGTTAGAGCCGTGATAGCCGACGTGTTACCTGAAATCCGAATTTCATGATCATCCACTTCTACACGTAACGCTGAAATCCTGCTTTCATGATCCGCCAGAGTCACATCCTGCTGCTCGTTCTTTACCGTTGCCTCATAAGCAAGCTCGCCAGCATTGTTAGCAGCGTTTGCGATGCTGAGCATGTCGGTGTTTTGCTGGATAATGTAGAGGCGATACGGTTGGCTGAATGTGTTGGGAAGGATTGAAGAGTCAACGCGACGCGATTGCACGTTAACCTTTTGCGGTTCATCTGCCATCACTCTATCCTTACCTGGCACCCGCTAAGCGTAACGGGCGATGAGGTTATAATTCGTATCTTGAATCCGATGTTCTTGCGGATACGACCAAGGCGTTTCCAGATAGCTCTCTGGTCATATCTGAAAGGCGCATTCCATGGAATCATCTGTTCACGACCGTAGTTAATCCCGTCCGTGGTTGCCGAGATAAACATGCGCTCTGCGAACTGTGATACGCCTGTACTGGATTCAAGCTCAAAGTCGAATACTCTGGCGTTATCTGCCTTGAATAGCGGCGTGTAAAGCAAATGCTCTTGCTGCTCTGTGTACTGGCTGGAAATTGACTTATCCATCACGCCAAGCTGACCGGTTAGCTTGTCGCCACATGTTATTGTGTTGCCCTCATACACCAGGTCTACAGCACGATAAACGTCGTCGTTGAAGCCTGTTTTGAGAATTGCCCACTGCGCCCCGCCTTGATTAACTGATCCGTCATAAACCATCACATGCCGTGGTAGGTGAATCAGCAGTAACTCGTGAGCCTCAAAGCGTGTTGTTTCCATGTAAGCGGAAGCCAACTCGTCAGCGCTGTAACTCTGGAGGATTTTCTCTACAGTTGATGTAGCAATCTGCTGAACAGCGCCTGAGTTAATCAGATATACCGAGGGCGCTCCGGTTGCTGGGTGACTGATGATTGCGTGGGTGTCGGCATATTTCGTTTTGCAGTAAGTGCCGGCAATACCCTTCTGCACCATCATCGATGGCTGAGACTGGTAAATTGCTACACCAACCGCAGATGCGTTCCCTGTAAGGTTGAAATACTCGATCGTCGATGTTCCAAAGCAAACCACGAAGTCACGCCAGTTATCTATGCCGATGATTCCGTCCGGCTGGCTCTCTGCCCGGTATTCAGCAGCGTAACGGTCGGGCTTGGACTCGTCCTCAAGGTCACTCACGAAGAAGGAATCTGTTCCGTCTTTGCTCCAGATGTAGCGAGAGCGATTTCGACACATATCCCGCAAACTGCCGAGCTCATACTGGACATATCCGGTGGATGCGGCCCAGTTTGACAGCGTTTTTACCGTGCCATCATAGCGGAATAGCGTCATTGTTCCGTTAGCACCAACCGCCTGGCTGTTATAACTGCATGCCAGACTCACCCTGACTAAGCCAGTTACACTACCTTCAACCTGTCCGCTTTTGTATAATTTGCCGCCGCATACCCGATACACAGCATTCTCATGCGTGTTATACATTGCGCCGCGGCTAACTCCGGCGACATCCTGAATCTTCTTAATGCCCGGGAAAGAACGCAGATAACCGTTAGAGTTGAGCACCTCTTTCGGCGTTGCCAGCATGTTCACCGGCAGGAAATCAACATAATCGGCATTGGTGAAGTCTTTGCCGACCCCCTTCATTAACGGCAATTGCTGAATCGGCATTTACTCACCTATGGATTTGGGACATCACCGTCAATCGGTGGCAGGTCGCCCGGGTAATAACGGTTAACTGTATAGACGTCATACTTGTTCCCCTGACCAACAGGGAAGTCACCACGACGGCGCATTGATGGAACTACAAGGGTATCTGTCAGAAGTGCATCATAAGAGCGCTGGGCGTTCGTAAGAACACTTGCTGATGGCTCAAGGTTATAGTCAGAAAGAATGCGCAGCATTAACTGGTAACCCACAGCCTGCATGTATTTGCGCGGCAGTCCGGAGTCATCGTCCGGCAACGGCTCCTCACCATCCGCCGCGAATAAATATCCAACTTCGCCAGGGTTAATCTGCCACTCGTACATCATATTTTCGAGGTCCTGAATGGCATCCTCGACAGACTGAGGCTCTACATCAGTCAGAGTGGCATTTGAAGCAATCGCCGGCTTACGCAGCGCAAATAGTACAATTTCACCCTTTGTTAGAGTCGTCGCCATTGTCTGCCGCCTTACGTCCGCGTTTGGTTGCAGGCTTCAGGTCATCAACTGATGCAACAAAGCCAAGCTTTTCGTAAATCGGGAAGTCTTTCTCTGCAATAACAGCCTGAACATGACCGGCTTCGTTATCTGCGGTAAGGAATACACTCATGCGATCCATATCTTCTCCTCAAAAGAAAGGGGCCGAAGCCCCTTGTGATTACGGGTTGCCGAAGAACTGACCGCCCATGTGAGGGTTAAAGCACACATAAGCTGGCAGCAGGTCGAAACGCATTTTCTGTACGTTGGCGTCACCGTCTGAGTATTTGTGCACTCGGATGGAGAAACCTTCGTAGGTTGCGACCGCTGAGTCGATGCTATTCAGTTTTGGCAGAGGGATGGTGCCGAGGCCACAGAAGAACTTGTTATAGAACAGGTTCGGCTTCATGGTCTGACCGGCAGTACCAATTACAGTTACGGCATCACCGGCTGCAACCTGACGGCTCACTGCGTTGTACTGAGGGTTTGTGGTGTCGTAGATTGGGACGCCAGACAGCGTAACAGTAACTGCACCGCCCGCAGTGGAGTTAGCATCCGCCAGAACAGTAGCGGTAAAGCTGATTGGGGTTGAGCCGTTATACAGAACCTGCTTGCTCTGCTGTTGCAGCCAGTATGTGTTTGTGAACTTAATCTGATCGCCGGCTTTCAGGAATCCGGTAACAGATGCGGTTGCGCCAGCCAGTGTAACAGTGAACTGATAGGTATCTTTCACCGCGTTGTAAGTAACGGTCGGCGCGGTAGATACAGTCAACGTACCGCCAAATGCGCCCTGAGTACGTGACGCCAGGCCATTAGACATCAGCGCACGGATGCCGCCGAAGTTAGAGGCAATCTGTGCCTGCTCCCATGCGGTGCGTACCAGTTGATCAGATGCATGCAGGCCGGACTGAGCATCAGCCAGGCGCTGTGCGGACCATGGGTCCATTACCGCATAGTTCTCGCCTTCCTCAACTCCAAGGTCTTTCAGGAAGGATGCGGTCTGCGCAACATCGGACCATTTGTTGATTGGGGTGTTCGGGCTGCCAAGTGACAGAGCGCCGTTGTTCATCATGAACTTAGCAAGCTCTGTCTCCAGGTCAGTGACGATGCGCTGACGAACTGGAGCCAGAATTTCGTCCAACTGGTTCAGCTTGATAGCCTCTTCCAACTGACCGTATTCGACCGCTACGGTGATGTAGTTACCGACTTTACCAGTGGCTTTGCCTGAAATCAGGTTGTTCTTGGCCTGACCGGAGATATCACCTGTTGCAGTACGAAGTGATGCAAACTGGTGCGGACGTTTGAAGCTTACGCTATCGCCGGTGCTGGAGTTGATTTCACCTGCCAGCAACTGGCGGTCTACGGTTTTAGCGAGAACCAGATCGGACATGAAGCCCGGTAGGAATTTTTTCAGAACGATTTGACTGACGTTGCTGTCGAGATTGTTAGTAGCCATTTAGCAGTTTCCTTTATTCGATGATTGCGCCGGGACATTTTTTGTTGAAGTCGTCTTGTTTCGCATCAGCGCCGCCACCTCGAACTTCCGGCTCTGGTTTGATGGCTTTCTTAGGCTTCGGTGCAAGATGTACTTGCTTGCTAATCTGACCTAAGAGGAATGCTGCGCGAATTGGGTCTGTCTCAGCGGCTACACGCTGGCGTAGTTGCTGGCTCTTACCTAGCCCGTAGGCAATCAGTTCTGAGCCTTCGTCGGCACAGTGAATCAGTATTTCCTTATGCAGGTCTGGCACCTCTGCTCTCACGATTTCCTCCATCTCCTGGTAATCTTTCACCGGGAGTTTGGCGGCTCGCTGCTTATGGGCTTCTACCCGCTGCTGGAAACGTTGCTGATATTCCTGTTGCTGGCGTTCTTTCTGCTGCATCTGCTGTTCGGCACGGCTCTTTTTCTCATGCCAGTCAGTTATTGCTTGTTCAAACGCTTCCTCGTCGTATTCGCACGACTCAAGAGTCGGCTTCGGCGGGATGACGTCTGTTTGCTGCTGTGGTTGCTGCTCTGTCGGCCTGGATTGGACTTGCTCAAGCTGACGTCGCAGTTCCCGTAACTCTTTATCTTTTTCGCGGTTGTTCTTGCGTAAATCTTTCACCCATTGAGGAGCAGGCTGACCATCAACGTGATCGTCATCCTCTTCTGTTAGTGGGATTTCTTCATCACCGACGCGCAGGGAGTATTCTTCCGGCTGCTCTTCGGCCTGTTCACTCTCGGTCTCCTCTTTCGCTTCCGATTCCTGGACTTGCTCCTCAGTTTTCGGTTGCTCAGTGGTTACTTCTTCGGCTGATTCCTGTTTTTCAGACAGGTCAATAACCTGACCGTCGATGATCAGTTCGCTTTCCATTGATTACTCCTGCTTAGCTCGGCATTGAGTCTGCCGGTGACTGTGGTGATGTAGGTATTTGTGATTGTTGCGATTGAAGGACTTCATTCAGGAGCTTGATAGCATCCATGACGCCCTGTTTATTGATGTGTTCTGCCTGAGAAAGCTTATAAACAACGTTGGCCTGGCTTTCCTGAGCATCTTGCTGCGCAGTGAACGCTTTGATAAGCGTATTGCGAGTCTCGTTGTCGGCTTTCTTCTCTTCAGCTTGAGCTGCAACCATCTGAGCCTGAGCAAGTACCATTTCAGGGTTGGGCTGGTTAGCCGCTGCCTGCTGTGCCTGCATGACAACCTGCTGCTCTTTAGCGTTGCGAGGTTTAACTACTCCTGCTGTGAGTAACTTATTGCGGTTGTATTCCTTGTAATCATCCAGCCCTTCACCATCCATATTGTCCATTATCAAGCCGCGAATAACGCCAGCTTCGGGGTCTTGAGGCAGCATGGTGTTCAGCACATTCGTCAGCGCAGCTACCGTTGCATCTCTCCTTGCTGTGTAACTAGGACCAACATCAACAGTGACATCGTATCGACCAGTAGAAAGGTCATTCAGTGCAACTACTCGCCCGGTCTGACGATCGACAACCTGCGCATTCATCAGTGCGATATCGTCAGTGCCATCCTCGTTGACGACACGAACCTCGCGATCTGAACCGTAAACCTCACGAGCCATGGACAACCAGACCTCACCTGCACGTTTCAGGCTCTTTGCCATGTTGTCCAGGTAGATGAACGATGCCATGTCAGAGCGGCTCATCAGGTTGTTAACTGTCTCCTGTGCAATGTTGCTTGGCATCTGCTGCATTGCCTGGCTGCCACCGGTTACTTCCTGAATGTCAGCACTGGTCTGCTGAAGTAATGCCGCCAGAGCCTGATTCATTACTGCTGGCTGCGTGTAACCTGCTGGCGTTGCACCTGCAATGATGTTTCCGGCTTTATCCTTCACTTCACGCAATGGCAGGAATGCTGGACGTTTCTTGTTTCGAGCTTCCCAATGCTTCTCAAGGCCTCGTATCTGCTCCATGCCAACGATAGGGATCTGTCCTGGGTCTTGTGCAGCTGTGTCAGCCAACATCGAAACCTGAAGGTTGTATAGGCGCTGTGGGTCCATCGCTTTTGCAATGTGCCCCTCTACTCGCTCTATGTCGTCAATGAACCAACGCTTACCATATACCGGGATGAGCGGGATATGCTCACCAGGAATACGGCGCGGCTTCTCAAGGAAGTTCTGACCGTCAACCACTGAGACATAGACTCTGCGACGCTTAACAGAACGGCGCGCAACCTCTTCGAAGCCTGCGACAGCCAGCTCATCCTGAATGTCTTCAATCTGGTCGCTGTCGTAGGTGGCAATCTCACCAGTTAGCGGCTGGCGATAACTGATTACGTCGACTGACTCCTTGCGCACTTCATAGTATTTCGCGATGTACACAACTTCAGGCTCGAACCAGTCATACTCCCAGCTTGTCATTGTCGTTACATCGAGCGATGACGGAGGCGCCTTGCCATACTCAGCCTCGTACTTCTCAGGTGAGAGTGAGTACATGCAGAACGCCCACATAGCGTCTGACTTGTCATACTTCTTCGCATCGGGGTCGAACCAGACGGAGCGTGACGGGTCGTAGATGGGCTCGATAGCGATGCGTTGACGCTCATCCATCGGGTCGTATTCATTGACCAGCATTGAGGTTAAGCGGAAGCAACCAAAGCCGCCTGTCGCCGCATCGTCGAATGCGTTGTCACATGCTTCACCACCGTCAGTCTCTTCGTAGTCAGCTCGGAACAGGCCATTCAGCTTGTTCGCTAACTCTTCGCTGGCCTCTTTGTCGCCCGGGCGAAACTTAACAGTGATACGGTTGTTGCGATACTCAGCTATGATGCGGTTAAGCTCTGTCGCTACTTTGTTAATCTCAAACTTAGGGTACTTCTCGAACTGGTCATCAAGCTTGGTTCCCGCTGCCGTTGCTCCTTCCCATTGACCGCCAGGGACACGAGCGAATCGCGTAGCCTCAATGCACTTTTCGCGCACGTCTTGCTGCGGCGTATAGGCGCGGTCAAACCTGAGCATGACGCGCTCATGTTTTTTCTCTAATGTCTCTGCCATTTTTACCAACCGGAGGATGAGGGAACGTAGATGTCCGTTTCTTCTGAAGCTAATGCCGGGCAGTGCATGCACATCATCAGTGCGTCTGCCAGGTTAGGGGATGGAATTCCAAGCTTCTGCTTCATATCGACCTTGGTCATAAGCTCAAGCTTGCCGTTACCGTTGAATTTGCGTTGTATCTGTGTGAGTTCTGCGAATAACTTCTCAAGCATCTTCTCGCCGATAGCTTCCTTGTCGAAACTCAGCATTTCGTCAGGGTCAGCGTATTCACCATGCTCTACTGCCCGGTACGTCAGGTAAAGCCTGTCAGCCAGCGTGTAATAGAACTGCGCTCGCTTATTGCGGAATACATCACCGATAGTTCGGATGTTGTCACCCTGCACCACTTCGTCAGCCCATGCTCCGGCCTGATATGGCGCATCCTCATCGAATGGCGATTCGCTACCCTTGAACATCGTCACGGTAACTTTCTTTCCACTGAACGAATCTGTTATCTGCCGACGCAGGCCGGCGCCTAATCCGTCTCCGTCAAACAGGAAGTGATCTGCGTTGTCACCGACTGCCAAATCGGCAGCCCAATCAGCTCCTTCATTGACATCCATCAACGTGCCTTCAGCTATCCGCTTAACCACTGAGCCGTGACGCATTGCATATCCTTTGGCATCCGGCCCTGTGTCTGATGGGTCGTGAGCTGCGATAACAGCACCTCTCGCCTTCCATCCAAGGCGCTTGTGCGCATCTGTGGCCGCTTCCAGCCATTCACGACTGATGATTGCCATATCACTTGCGCTTACCGGCTCACCTAGCCAGATGTGACGATACAGAGTAGGGTTACGCCGCTTGCACTCTTCCATCTCCAGGCGAAGAACCTCAGGAAAGTGCGGGTTGTCGGTGTAGTTAACCGTCAGTAGGCAGATGTCATCTGGATGGTCAACAACAAAGCGCTGATAGGTATCATCCAGAATGTTCTTCGGGTTGAAGCTCACCCATATTTCAGAGTGCGGCTTACGGATTGTTGGGATGAGGATATCCCATGATTCCTTCGTTACAGCCTCAGCCTCTTCCACCCAACAGATGTCTATACCTTCAAGGGATTTAATCTTAGTTGGATTGTTCTTGATGCCGTAGAACATGAACTCAGCGTTAGTGCCAAGATGTCGAATCATAGAGCGCTGTATTTCGAACTCAGCCGCATAGCCTTCACGCTCTATTGTGTCCTCAAGCAACCTGATTACTGAGTCACTGATGCTGTTCTGCAATTCACGAGCGCATAGGATTCGAACCGCCTGACGCCTTGCTGCCTCTATAAGTAATCTTGCTATTGCCCATGACTTACCGCTACCTCGACCGCCCTTGGCGACTTTGTAGCGATGCGCCTCGATGAACGGTTGGAAGATAGGGTTAATCGTTGTCATTTTCCGAATAGCGTACTCATTGGTGAGGTTTCAATCTGGATAGCACCGCCATCCTTGCCGACTATCTCATTGGTAATCTTGTCGCCATATTTCTTTGGAGCCATTCGTGAAAGGATCCACTTTCGCGTATCAACTTGTAGTCTTGCCTTCGATACCGCAGCGCTTTCTTCAACTACCGTGTCGGCGATATCCATCATTTCTTCAAAGATGGAATCAGCCCGGCTCTCAGTAGCTTTCGCGTATTGGTCTCTAAACTCGGAATGTTCTGCTATCCAGCGAAAGATAGTTGCCTTTGCTGGCATGCCAGGATGCTTGCAGATAGAACGAATGCTTTCACCATCAGAAAGCCTTGAGCATATGTCGGCGGCTACCTCTGGTAGATAATCAGAAGGGCGACCGCCTTTGTTTCTCTCAGTCGCCATAGTTCATTACGCCTTAGTGAATGCTTGTGCGTACTCTACTGTGCGACCCGGACCCATCTGAATAACGCTCATGTCACCCAAAGGAAGGAAGCCAGCAGTAATCTTCGCGTTGCACTTGATAGTGAAATCAGCGCGATCCTGACTTACCACGATGTCGTAATCCGTTGCTGTAGTGCCGCCTGCTGCTACAACCTGGAAGTATTCCGTCTTACTGATAGTTGCATGCACACCACGTAGACTGCCTTGCGGGAATCGCGATGCAGCGATATGCGCCTTAACCACAGTGACGAGGTTAGCGACAGAGCCAGCCGTTGCTGTCTGAATAGATGTAATTGCCATGATTGTTCCTTTAGCTGATAGAGACTTCGGCTGAGTCGCCGTCATTTGAAGCGGTTCGAATCCAGGCGATAGTTGGAGGGGTAATCGTTGCCCAATTATCGTCGTTGTCGGTCAACATATGACCCTGCCAGAAGCCATTTCCCGGATTGGTTGTTGCATCCGCTAAGCGCACGGCTCCAGAAAGCACCTGAACTGTTTTAGTCTGCGTTCCGTCAGTTACCTGAATCCATGCAGAGCCAACCGTTAGCATTGATGTGTTAATCGCCATGGTTAACTCCTTTACGTTAATGGCTGCATGAATACTTCAGAGATGGTTGCTGTGGTTCCTGTTGTTCTACGTACTGCGCAGTAATGGCCAGCAGGCACAAGCCAGGTTAACTGACCTCGGTCACCTGAGCCCATTCCTATAGATACTGCTATGCCAGTTAGTGATGATCTGAATGAAGCAACTCGCTTGGCTGTTGCAGTATTACCTGAAGCAACGTCAACTGATACTGGGCCTACCCATAGCTCGACAACATCAGCCAGCGTTGCGGCCAGTGTTATTGAGTAGGCAACATCAATCATCACAGAGAGGAAGTGAGGCTTCGTTGTGTCTGTTGCCCGGAATGAGGTTCCGAGCGTTACCGCAGTGGTTATACCTGTACCAGGAGATAAGCCGACGCCTTGGGGACCAATTGACCCAGTGGCACCGGTAGCTCCAGCTGGTCCTATTGCACCAGTAGCACCTGCGGGGCCGGTTGGTCCTTGAGGTCCTGTTGGACCTTGCGATCCTGTGGGCCCAGGCATTCCATAAACCCGGCCTTTATAGATAACCATCTCATACCCCTTACGGTTTATGCGAAAAGGTCTAACACTTCCTTAGCTTCACGGATTGCTTTCTCGGTCTTAGCAAGAGCCGTTGTTTCATTGGCTGTTTTGGCATATGCATCTTTGAACAGCTCAAAGTTCAGCTCGTTGCCGGCGATAAACTCAATGGCTTTTTCGGTAGCGGCTGAGTCATTCATCACCAGGCGGTAGACTTCGAGCTTCAGTTTCTGTGCATCTGTCATTTGGGTAATGTCTGCCATTGTTGGCTCCGTTGGTTGTTATCCCGTGGTGGGGATGAACGAAAGAATCAGGATGATTGTTGAGGCTGCCAGCGTTATGACAGACGCGAATGCAAACGCGTAATGCACGAAGGTGATCAATCTGTCTTTGGCTGAGTGCTTTGGTAGCGGGTGGTTAAGAACGTCATCGCGTATGAATGACATTCCGTAGAGCAGCGTTATTTCACGCTCTCGTTTTCGCATAATGAATCCCACTTGTCGTTGTGGGCGTTGATCGCCTTTACTGTCCTTGCATCCATCAAGTCAGGGTCTTTGCCGTGCGTGATAATCGGCCCGAATGCTGTGCAGGCTGAATCAACGTTGATGTACTTAATCGTCGGCGTGGTACTTTGATTTCCGCATGCGGTCACGAGCAGCGTCATCAGAAAGAGACTGATTCGTTTGGTCTGCATCTTTGGCAACCTTAATGATTGAGGCCTGCTTATCGGTGGCAGCTTGAGACTGCTTCACGGTTTGGTTAGCAGTTTCAACATCAGCCCTTGATTTGGCCTCTGTTGTTCCCTTGCTCTTACCAGTGAACCATGCGGCCAGCACAGCTACGATGATCCCAGCAATGCCGAAGATGTATTGCCAGCCTGATGCGATAAGGTTTGTCATTTCCCATCGCCCTTATCTTTTGGTGGCTTCTGTAGGGTCATCCTCGACAGAACGCCAACAACCATCAGGACAATCGCACCGACACGCATCCAGCTTGAGGGGATTTCAGCTTTCCATTCAGGGGGAAGCTCAAACCAGATAGTCGGCAGAGCGCCCAGAGCCAGAATCACTTTTGTTGAATTCCATCGCCACCAGTGCCGCCAGTCATCAACGAGTCGAGGTTTCATAACAGCCCCGCATATGCAGTCATCTCACCGGTGCGCATCACCTCGGCATGGCGTTTAGCGCGATTAGGTGTTTGCTTAGCCCACAGGCTTGATAGCATTCCGTTGGCTGCGCCTGCATAGTTTCCTGCCGCTATCATTGCGAGCGTATTCTTGAATCCTGCCAGACCATTAACACCCATCTGGTAAGCCATGCTTATCAGGATGTCTCGACGTGCCGGGTTACAGGATTTCATTGCAGCAACAATGGAAGGGTTTGCGTTCATCTTGCTGATTGTGGTTTTGACGAATGACTCAAGCCATACGTCACCAACATCTCGCGGAACGGTGAAGGTGTAATTGCTTAACGAAGCGCCCTTAGGGCCAATCTTGATACCGCAAGCCACTGTCGGATAGCCTTCGGTATCAATGTAAGGTTTCTCACGATAACCCTCTTCGTAATTAAGCAGGGGGATTATTTGACTCATTGCGCCGGTCTCCGTACTGCATCCGTAGAGCGTTTTCTTCTCGGCGATCTCGTTTTCGTTGGTAATGCAGATTTATGGCGAACGTAAAGACTGCCAGAACGAAACCGCCGAGAGCCAGCCATTCATTTAATGACATACTCCCTGCCAGAAATGTTGCCCCAGATGTGGTGTAAGCAGCGGCAGTGGTTACTTTGTCTGCCATATTTTTCATTCCAACCTCCAGAACATCAGGAGGATTTGTTCAAATTAGGATTAGGGATGATGGTGATCAGAACAAATCCAGGATACATTTTCGGTGTCGTGGTTTGTTCGTGAGTAAACGCACGGGCAAATCAGGCAAGAGGCTGTTGACGCAGTCTCTTGCCACCCATATTCACGAAGCCCAGCCAATCGCTGGGTTTTCTTTTTTGGCAGCGCCCTACCCCGTCGCCACGAATGTGCAAGGGTATCTGGATGTGTTCTGGTGATTGGTGATAGGACGCTTTCAGAAAGGTCGTGAGGGTTAAGGTGGTGCCTTGCGGTCTTGGATGATGACCACCCGCCCAGTTATTTGCCGGTTACGTTTATCCGGCGTCTTTCGACCGATTGCCTGATGTATCAGGTTAGGTATGTGGTGGCCGGCGCTGAACTCCGGCTCGGTCAGAACAAGTCACTTAAGCCTGTGGCACTCTGACTATTCGGCAATTAGTAAGCGCATCAGCCTGCGCATTCACCACAACGGGAAGCCAACTCTCCCGAATACTTAGTGTCACTCCTAAGCAGGGCATGAAAGGATGCTTTCCGTTGTGTTTAAAACGCAAAAAGCCCCGAGCTATTAACTCAGGGCTTGTTTGTTTGGCTGCTCTGTTCGCTTTTGCTCCGAGCATATACAAATGTACTACTTCCATTTCGCATGCGCAAGCTATTTAGGACAATTTACCTAAATATTATGCAGCCTGTGGAAATTCCTTCTCAATTTCGCGCCTCATCGCATAAAAGATTTCTGAATCGAGCACATTCTCGCACCAGACAACCCTGCGCCTGCACGACTGGATATCCATTCCGGTTACTGCATTCATCAGCCTGGCGATATCTTGCGTGCAATTGCGATTGCAATATCGCTTAATAGCTACATCGCGGACGGGGCTTTCTCGGTGAAACGTCTTGACCATCACGCGTTCAACGAAAGCAGCATCATCGGATTCTTTGGCGAGAGCGATGATGTTGCTGAACGATGATTGAGGGATGACCAGTTCGCGAGCTTTCTGATAGAGCGCATCTCCACGCAGTCCATCCTCTTGGTAAAGGCGCATGACGACAGACTCAATCTGCTTGGCCTTGTCATCACTCCACTGGCTACGAATCATCAGGCGACCGATAACGTTGATTGCACCACCAGGGGAATCATCACCGGCGTTGACTTTGCCCCATACCTGTAGCATGTAGTGAACCCATGCTTTCTGGCGTGAGTTGATGGTTTTCTTTGGATGCTTCCATACGCGGCGGAAATGAGCATCGTCGATGAAGTTGACCATGCCGAATATCGGAGTGTGTTTCATGGCTTTATCCCCAGGGCATCTTTAAGTCGAGCAACAACCATTCTGGTAGCGAATGATTCACCGTGACATTTGCTCTGAAGTTCGATTTCCATCAGCGCGGACTTAAGAAGCCCTCTGTTAACGGTGATGGGGGTTTTATTTTCTTCGTTAGCCTTCTTCAGCCTTTCAAGAGAGTCTTTGATATCCATCTATGCAGCCTCCGGACCGTCTGGTTTATTCAACCCCAAGCGATTAATCAGCTCGCGGCGACGTTCTGCCAGTAAACTCACAGCTCGTTCCGCATCTGCAATCTGCGCATCAATATCCTTGAGTTTCTCCATGTCTGCATGACGCTGCCATTTGACTTGCTGGATGTTGGTTACTGAGCACATGTTTTACCTCTACCGCCTTGATGAACCATGAGAACGCCGTTAACGATGGCGTGGTGCTTGCATTCGTTATCCCGTGCGTAGCGCTTAACCGTGCTTCTGTCGCAGGATAATCGCCGTGCTACTTCTGCGATGTTTCCCCGGGTATCTACCAGGTGTTCTGGTATAGATTTGATGGTGGGTGTCATGCTGCCTCCAGTAGTTCTGTAATCATTGGCAAGCTCCCGCATGTCTCAGTCACTACCAGCACAAGCATTCCGCCTTTAATCGCCTGACAGCGCTTAATGCGCATATCGTCTATCTGGCCGTCATCCAGCCAGAAGCCCGCACTGGTGAGTGCGTCAAAAACGGCTTTGGGCAGATTGTCCAAATCTCGTTTGCGGTTATCGGGGGGTGCTGCGTGGATGGTGATTCTGATGCGAGGTGTGATTTTGATGTCTAACTGTTTTTGCTTGATTATTTCGATTACTTCTTTTCGGTATCTCTTTCCCCAGTCGCTGATGTAGTGGATGCCTCGTGAGTGTCGCCAGTACCGGTTATTGGATGGCGGCCAAGGTAGCTGCAAAAGATATCTATTCATCTGACAGATAACCTCCCTCCATTCGCCAATTGTTTAAGCGTAAGGACAATGGCTCTATCCATTTCAGCCCTGCGTTCTTCCCGGGTCATATCCTTTCCGTTGTCTATGCGCGTATGGCATTGTTCGCATAGCGCCGCCGTTAAACAGTCATCAACCTTCAGTCCTATTCCCTTCCCTTCGTTCCGGTGTGCAGCCTGAACCCCATAACGACCACACAGAACGCAGCAATCTATCTCCCTGACTGCCTGAAGCCATTTACTGCTCCGGTATATTGCCATCTGAGATATCTCCGTTCGGATCACGATAAATCAGCCATTCATCCACGCATTCAGAACATGCATAGGTTTCCTCTGGTGTTAGCTCTTTCGTGCAGCCTGCGCACAACGTTCGACGTATGCTCTGCTGCTCGTATGATTGGGCTTCTGATTGGCTAAGGGTGCACATAGCATTTCCCTTCGCATTTAGGGCATGCTTTATGCTCAATACCGATGTCTTGCCCGTGGTCAATTTGAATGAATCCATTGCCATCGCAGAAGGTGCATTTGTTGACCTTCATCAGGAAGGCTATCATTGCCGTTTTGATCGGTTCTTTCTCGCCACCATAGTGAGACTCACCTGTTTTGGTGATGGCCTTACACCAGGCATTTTGCGGAGGTTCGTTGACGTCCTCATCGAAGATAATGCTGATGAAATTGTCTTGGATAATAGGCCACGCATCCGAAGCGTTGTTGCATGGGTCATACAACTTCCAGTGCTTTCGATTGCTGGTTATCTTACGCATCAGCACGATACCGCTCATGTGGTCGGCAATGTCTTCGCCGCCGTTTACGAACTGGTAGGTTTCCTCAACTTGCGTTCCAGTAGCATTGGCAACCAGCTTGTTAATTTCAAAATCTGATAACTGTGAATAGTCCATATTTAACTCCAGATTCTTTGCTGATACTGACTCCTACCCTTTGGCTCGCTGGCGTACTCTGGAAGCAATGCGGAAACCACCCATAACCTGGGGTCTGCGCTTAGCGTTCGTTGAGTTTTTACGTTGCGGGATTGGTAGGCGGTGATTAACTGGTTGGCTTCTTCGTTGGTGAGATTTAAGTGATGGAACCATGTGAGTCTTGCCACACATCCTCCTTTGTCTCCGGTAGTGGGAAATCGCCTACTGGTGACCTTTCGCACCGCATGCACCATCGATTCCAGTAAGGTTGATCTGGACGGAATCTCTTATCGTCTTTCCTCTCTCCGCATCTGTCACATCGGATCATGCCGCATCTCCGAATCGCTTGTTGAACTCCAGCTCTCTACGAGAATCATCACTCCACTTTACGTTTCGCTCTGACCCAAACCAGAACATGATTTCGATTAGCTCTGTCATGCTGGCTTTCCGCATCTTGCTGGTGCGTACGCCGAACATAACCACTCCGCCATCAATGCCCGGCGCACTTCTCTGATTCTGTTTTTTAGTCTTCAGCCATAGCGCGGTGAAGATGTCTTTCCAGTCTGCTTCGTCGTAACGATTTCCATGCCAGAGCACCTGCTGAGAAACGTCATGCAGCATCGGCCATAAACGGTCGTTCTGCGCTTTGGTTCTCTTTGGCTCTTTGATGTGGACTTCGTGTGGTGACTTTTCGTCGAGGGGTATTGCAAGGATGGCGTTTATTGCTGACTGCTGTTGCTGCTTACTCCTGAGAAATATCGTCTGTTTCATGGCGAATCCTCATGATGCCAATTTTCATTGTTAACCACATGATTGTCAGGACTAGCAATGTTGAAGTGCATTTCTTATCTGGAAGAACGTCAGGTACATATCCAAAGTGGATAAAATTAACCACTTTGCTGTCGTTCTTTCTCGTCGTATGCCATAGCTCCGTTGAGACGCCAAAACCAATGGTGAGCCGACCGATAAGCCAGTATTTGTCAAAGGTCATACTCACTCCTTCACTTTGATTCCAGCGGCGCGGATGGAATCCTTGCATAAATTCACTCTATGCATCGTGGCAGCCTGAATATCCGGTCTGGAATATGCTGGAATAGGCAACTCAATCTCGATAGCTGCGCGAGATGCCTGCCATGCCTCCCATTTGTTTTCGGTTGCAAGATGGCTGTACCCGCCACTCTCACGCCTGTCTAGCATTATTCCTCTGTGCAAATCTGAATTTGTCATATCTGCAATCCATGATTCGAAAGCCTTTCTTGATTCGTCCATATTCCCCTCCATCACCCCAGTGACTCTGCCAGTTTCAGTATTTCAGCCTGAACTTTGTCGAGTTCTCGCTGCGCTGCATTCATTTGCACGCAATGTTCATGAACCTGCTTAGCCCATGAGGCTGCGATTCGTGACTTCTCTGCTAACTGCGCAATTATTTGTTTCTCGTTCATCATTACTCTCCATCAGCGTGCTGGGGTGTTAGTTTTGGGCTTGTAGTTATTGCCGATGAGTTTGATAGTATCGGCGTACACATATCCTTCTAGTCCGGATGATTTGCCGTTTAATAGCCTCACACGAACTACATTCGGGTGTATTTCTGGCATCTCCGTAACCAGGCCAAACAATTCTCCTGATGGTGAGCCGACTAGCTGACCTCGCTTAAACACTTCGCACCTCTCTCAATCTCTGGTTGATAAATGCAGTGAGTGGGTTAGCTCCACCGAAGTTTCCTACCGGCTTTTTGCTGTATACCCATGCGTTCTTGTGGCACCAGTCCCGATGAAGCTCACCTTTGGCAGCCATGCACTTGAGCATCTTGGTTACGAGCTTCTTGTCCAGGCCTGTTGCTTTAGCAATATCCACTGCCATTCCTGTCTCATGCTCTTCGATGTAGCGGAGAATTGATTCCGTGCGCTGCTTGTGAAGCTCTGTGAGGCGGTAGAAGTTAGCTCCCTTCGTCACGCGCTCAACCTCAATCAGAACGTCTTTAACGAGGTCATGAAGCAAGATGTTTATGTGTGATTTGTGGCATTCGAAGAGTTTTGCTAACTGTGCTGCTGAGGTGGGAATGTTTGTTTCAAGGTGGTTGAGTATTTTGTCTCGTGTGTTCATACATCGGCTCCTGAGTATCGCCGGCCTTTTTGTTGGGGCTGGCTTGCAGCTGTGCATTTCGCTCTGGCCTCGGTCTGGTCGCATCCAACAAAGTGACCGTTTCTGAATCCCTGGTACACAGTGCCAAGGGAGCCAAAGCGGTTTTTCGTCACGATGATTTCTGCGTATGGTGCGGCCTGGCTGTTTTCGTCATACACAGCCTCGCGATACAGCATGATGATTGAGTCTGCATCCTGCTCAATACTGCCTGAGTCGCGCAGGTCTGCGTTGGTTGGCCGTTTGTTTGGTCTCTTCTCGACTTCGCGAGATAACTGGCTGAGCGATACAACAGGGGTTTTAAGCTCCTTCGCCATAGCCTTCAGGCTTCCGGAGATGTGAGCAATAGCCAGGTCGTTTCGTTCTGCTTTTGGCTTCTGAATGAGGCCTAGGTAGTCAGCCATGATGAGAGAAAGGTGTGGATTCTCCTGCTTCAGGCGTTCTGCGATCGACCTGATTTCCTCAACCGAAAGTCGACATGCATCGACAACCCACACATCGAGGTCAGCAAGGCGTTTCATCCCTTCAGCTACCCTTCCCCACGCCTCGTCGTTCATGTGCGTTGGGTTTCTCAGAGAGCTAACAGACATCATCCCGGCTCCGGCAATACTTCGCTCGGCAATCTGCAATGCGCTCATCTCCATCGAGAAAATCAGCACCCCGCGCTTTTGCTCTGAGTTAGGCAATGTCCTGCTTGCGACACTTTCTGCCAGTTTGAGCGAGAACTCCGTTTTTCCCATTCCCGGTCGCGCTGCAACGATGATCAGGTCTTCGGCGTTAATCCCACCTAGGATTGCATCAAGCTCATCTATGCCGGTCTTCAGGTTGTCTGACTCTTCACCGTTGCGCAGGCGCTTATCAAGCGTCTCTGTGTAGTCGGTGATGATATCGCCAAGGTGAACAGGCTTAATCTCGTCACGCGGCTTTCTGATGGCTGACAGGCGCTTTACCAGTTCGTCCATGGCCTGCCCTGATGCGTCGATGGTTCCGTTCTCGATAGGGTCTCGCATCTCGCTTATCAGTTGCAGCACCAGTCGACGGTGGTAGTTATCAGCAACCATGCTGGCGTAGCCTTTCAGGTTTGCGGCACTCGGACACGACCGCGCAGTCATCATCACGTCGGTAGCATGTTCATCTCCACATTCCTCAGCGACCATCAGTGCGTCAATCAGGTTACGGTTGCGAGCTTGCTTGCAGATAACCTCAAACGCTTTCCGGTAGAGCGGGATGGAGAATGCTTCAGGTTCAAGCGTCGCCAGAACGTCGCCGGCTGCCGGCGTTAACCCTCCCAGGAGTAATCCGCCGATAACACTGGCCTCGATATCCTGTCTCATAGTGTTCCCTCACGAATTGCGGTTAATACTTTCGGTTGCAGCAGGTAATCAAACGTCGCCACCCAGCCACGGTCGTTATCACCAAAGTGGAATGGTCTTGCAGCGTTCATGAACGCTTTCACGTATGCCCGGTAGCCGTCGATGTTTTTGGTAGCGAGAGAGTTAATCAGCTTCTTGAGTTTGCGCTGACGCTCTGCGTTGGCCTCTACAGCGTGAGGTAATCTGTCACCCACGATTTCGTTGTAGGCTTCAAGATACTCGTTGTAGTTGATGCGAACGGTCTTTCGCTTTTCAGGTTTAGAACCATCAGCACATCCCCCTTTAGGGGGTAAGGGGGTATTTGTATTTATTGTCTTTTGAATATTGTCTTTTGTGTTTAGCTGAGTTGGCTTATACCGATTAGCTGACTTGGCTAATGTTTTATTAGCCGTCTTAGCTAATGTTAAGCTGTCTTGGCTAATCCACTCTGAGACCACCTTGTTAACGCCAATTCTAACCCCGTCTGCAATGAGAAACTTTCGCTCAATCAGCTGACGTTTTGCGGCGCAGATATGCGTGTGATGAATACCGGTCATTGCTGCTATCTGCGTGTTTGTGAGCCTGTCCATTGGCTTATTGAATCCGTATGTCTTGCGCATGATAGCGAGCATTACCTTCAACTGCCGGGCGGTTAAATCAGCCATCAGTAAGCTGTCTGTAAGCTCGTTAGCAACGCGCATGAAGCCATCTTCGGTATCTGCCACGCGATGCTCCACAACCTCAAGGTGAGGCTTTATAGGTGTTACGGTTGCGAGATTACTCATGACCTTTCTCCTTCTGCATCAGCTTCACTTTCTCCAACTCAGCCCGAAATCGACCAGGCTGCTTGAAGCTGGACAGGAAGCGATCACGTAGTATGTTTTTGTGCATTTTGTCCTGGTAAGGACTGAGTGGTTTTGTCATAATTACTCCTGTTACTTGGCGTAACACAGTGTGCTTAAGCCCTAAACGAGTTACCGCTCGTTTGGGGTTTTTCTTTTGTGAGAATCGACGCCACCTGCTGTGCAAGTCTCGCCATCTCATCATCATCAACTCCCCATTCAAGCACTGCCAGAAGCATTGAGAACTTCGGAATCCAGTCTCGCTTCCACCGGCTAATTTGTGCTTTATCGACACCCACGGCCGCTGCTGTTTTCTCTGTTCCAATCAGGGCGATCTTGTTAAGCAAGGCACTTTCAATGCGCATTGCCTCGTTGCGTTTGTTTGCGTGTTCCATATGTGAATATATTCCTTAGTTAATAGGTAAATACGCATCCGTTGATGCGTTGGTTGTAGGGACGAAACATCCCTGGCCAGAAGTGTTAAAGAGCAGTGTTACTTAAGCGGCTTTGCCGCTTTTGGTTCCGTACTGTAACCACACAGGATCACAGTTAAGAGCCATCGCAATCTCAAACAAGAAACGTGGGCGCTTGGTTACTCCAGCCTCGATAAGCTGAATTGACTGTTGCTTTACGCCTGCTTTGTTAGCCAGCTCAGTCTGAGTCATCTTCAACTGAACTCGTTTCTTTTTGAGGCGTTCTGACAGAGTTTGCATATCGCCTCCTTCAACAAACTTTCTTGTATTCTCATACAAACTATCTTGTTTGTCAATTACAGGATTTCTTGTAACCATTGGAGGAAATTACAGAGGTGGTTTATGAGTATTTCTTCCAGGGTAAAAAGCAAAAGAATCCAGCTTGGTCTTAACCAGGCTGAGCTTGCGCAGAAGATTGGGACTTCTCAGCAATCAATTGAACAACTGGAAAATGGAAAGACCAAGCGACCAAGATTTTTACCGGAACTCGCTTCAGCTCTCGGAGTTAGCGTCGATTGGTTATTGAAAGGTTCGCCAGATTCAAACATAACTTATGTTGGGCCCAACGAACCTAAAGGAAAATATCCATTGATTAGCTTAGTTAGCGCTGGCGCGTGGTCAGAAGCTTGTGAGCCGTACAATCTCAAAGATATTGAGGAATGGTACGACAGTGATATTCATATGCTTGGTGATGGATTCTGGCTGCGTGTAGAGGGTGACTCTATGACGTCTCCGGTTGGACCGAGTATTCCAGAAGGTCACATTGTCTTGGTTGATACCGGCAGGGAAGCAGCAAACGGTAGCCTGGTTGTAGCAAAGCTTCTTGATGCGAACGAGGCGACATTTAAGAAGTTGGTAATTGACGGCGGACAGAAATACCTAAAAGGACTCAACCCTTCATGGCCTATGATGCCTATTAATGGCAACTGCAAGATCATCGGTGTTGTGGTTGAGGCAAGGGTGAAGTTCATATGAAGCGCATAGTGTTGGCAATCTCCATTATGTCGATTCCTCTCGCCTCTTATGCTGACTGTTGGATTGTATCTGGCCTCAAGGGTAAATCTGCATTTAGTCAGGATGGATATGATTTTATTGATGACTCAGTTTCTGGGTCAGCGTTCAAATTGCGGATTGATGGTGAAAAGGCATCAGTTACTAATCTTGACGGATCTGCCGTATCAGACATGTCATATGTAGCCCTGACCGACAGCACAATAGTGGGAAGCTATCAGTCAGGTGGCGGAATAACGGTGGAAACATGGTCTGTCACAACAGACAAAAGGGTTATGTATTCCAAAGTAATGAACATCCCAGGATTTCAAAAGCTAACCTCAACTAAAGCATTCGTCGGAGTTGTATCTGGCAACTGCGAAAAGTAGCCCATCACAGATCTTATCAAATTAAAAACAAACTATTTTCCGTTATAAAACAACGGAGTTTGTTTTTTTCGCCTTCAAATACAATATTTCTTGTTTACAACATACAATCTTTCTTGTAATTTTAAGCCATCAGCAGGACGCTGGTAGCCAAACGGAACTGATTGGCAGGCTCTTTAACAAGATGACATGGGGATGATTCGTCCCCGCCAAAGAGCAGTTGGCTTTGGACTGGCAGACGGCTATCAGCTAGAGGCGATTCGCCTGGCGATAACGGCCTGACTCAATTCAGTTTGAGTCGCCAGTACCAAAGTCAATCATCGGAGGTATCCAATGAAAGCCAGAGAGATTCGTAAACTCGAACGTTCTCGTCAGCACAAAGAGATAAAAGCCTACTGTAAAAAGATTGACCGTGCATTTTCACGGCTGTCGGAAGGCTGTAGTGAGCGCGTAACCAAAGCCATTTCGCTTGCCGGAACGCGTCAGAAGGAGGTTGAAGTAACCGCGGTTAAGCAGAATCGCATCTACTACCGGGACGCTAACCCGCTCGGGAATAAAATCCATGCCACTCAGCGCATGAAGCTGAGCAGTAAGCCACTTATTTGAGGTGCACCATGAAATACAAAGTTGGCGGAGTATATAGGTACGCGCTGTCTGAAAAAAGGTTTGTAGTATTTAGCGTGAATGAGACAGCAGCTGGAACTTCCGTTTGGTTGCGTCAATTAGATCAGAAATTACCCGACGATTTTGTTGGTACATGGAATTTAACGGCAGACGAATGCGAAAGTGTCATTGATGTATCGAATGGTCTTTCATCATTACTTTCTACCGGACATATGCGTATATGTGATGCTAAAGAAATAATGAAAAAGAGATTTGGATTGAAAATTAAAGGTAGGTCTTTAATAGACGTCACGAAATCTCTTGCAGAAGTATCTAACGCACATGCCGCATAGTCGGCCTTCTTTTGGCAGCAAGCCACAGAGGTGAATATGAAACATACAGGCGGACCAGCTTTTCCAAATAAGGAATCAAGTGGCAATGGAGGCTCTTCACTTGATTCTTGCGGTATGACCCTGCGCGATTACTTCGCTGCAAAGGCAATGCAGGCTTTTATCACAGGTGCAATCTCAGATGGTACACCACTCAGAACCATGGACGGTGATGACAAAGTGGCAGCTAAGGCGGCTTACATTATCGCAGATGCAATGTTGAAGGAGCGCGAATAGCAGCTGATAGCTAATTCTCTGAGTTAGCTATTGGGTGTAATACCGCACCACATCATCTAAAGGAGACGATAGGTGATGTTCTGATTAAATACCCCTTGTTGTCATCTTGGCCTCTTCGTGAGGCCATTTTTTTAACTGCATATCCATAGCACTTCTCACGAGGTGTTTTTGATATGCCAATTACAAACACAGGAGCACGCCATGCAATTAGCCATTGCAGGGTGGCCTATTGCTGGCCGCCATTCTGAAACACAACTCGACCGAATCATTAAACAGGCCATTGAGGCCGCCAGAAAGTCACTGGAGGCGTTATGCGGAACTCAGCAGTAAATCACAGCGCGCTCAAAGCAGCGCAGAGCAAAGCGGTTATCGCTCGCTATCTCGGTGATGGTCGCATGTGGCAAGAGGCTCATGAGGCCATGAAGACCGCAATAAACATGCCGTGGTACCGAAAATCATGAGCATTGCAGATACCTGGTCAGAAGATGCTTTTGTCCGCCTTATGCAGGACATGTTGAAACAGCAGAAAGAGGATGCAGAAGATGCGCCTGACGATGACAGACAAAACAGAGATTAAGCAAATCATCGCGCATCTAAGCGATGAAGACCACGCGAAAATTGATAAGCAGACTGAGATGCTGTGCGCGAACATGCGTCCGGTGCTCAACATGCTCGAGTCACATAAACCAGACGACCACACGAAAGCAGCTGTTGAGTGGCTTGGCGAAGACGACTGCAACTATCAGGAATTCGCCGGCGAGGTTATGTGGGACATATTCAGGCCGCGCGTGGAGGTTGAGTATGCAATCGGCATATTCCTGCGCCGTCATACATTCGAGGATGCAGCATGAGCAATATCGTTGAGTTTGTTAAGCAGCAGGAGCAGCTATTCTGCGGAGCGTTAACTGAGCAGACAGTTAACTGGGCAAAGGAAAGCCAGTTCGCAATTCAGTATTTCCAGAAGAATGACTTCCTCGTCAAAACAGCCCTGTCCAATCCTACCAGCGCGCAGAACGCGATCATCAACGTGGCAGCCATTGGCATTACGTTGAACCCTGCAAGCAAGCTAGCTTATCTGGTGCCTCGCGACGGAATGGTGTGCCTCGATATCAGCTACATGGGGTTGCTGCACCTTGCGCAGTCTACAGGCTCCATTAAGTGGGGTCAGTGCAAACTGGTGTACTCAGCTGACACCTATGAATCAAATGGCCTTGATAGCGCTCCTACGCACAAATACAACGCGTTTGGTGAGCGTGGTGAGGTTGTCGGTGGTTATTGCACGGTTAAGACCGCTGACGGTGACTACCTGACGGAGGAAATGAGCCTGACAGAAATCAAGGCGGTGGAAGCTACCAGTAAGGCAAAGAACGGCCCATGGAAGACGTTCTGGGAAGAAATGGCGCGTAAGACCATTGTCAAGCGAGCTTCTAAATACTGGCCTAAGGCGCAACGTCTGGATAATGCAATCCACCTGCTCAATGAAGGTGAAGGCATGCACCAGGAGCCATTGATGCCGCATAAGTCAGAGGAAGATATCCGTGAAGACGAGCGGAAGCGCCAGCAGGAAATCATCGAGCATGTTCAGGCTCTTTGTGACGATATGGCGAGGGCTGAGACCATGGATGACCTTAAGCGCATCTTCGCAGATGCATACAAGCGCACAGCTGGGATGAAGCTGCAACAAAACGTCCAGGCAGTCTACATGGAATGTAAAGAAAAAATGGAGATGCGCCATGAAAGCGTCTGAGTTGTTTCGTTATGAAGATGGATTGCTTTTTTGGCGGATTAAGCCAGCGAGATGGATGAGGGTTGGTGATAAGGCCGGAGGAAAAACAAAATCTGGCCATTGCATTGTAAGCATGAGCGGAAAAAGAGAATACGTGCACAGGGTGGTGTGGGAAATTCACCACGGAGAAATTCCAGAAGGGATGGTAATAGACCATATCAATGAAAATCCGAGCGATAACCGAATAGAAAACCTTAGGTGCGTTTCTCAGCAAATAAATCTTTTGAACAAGAGAAAACAGAAAAATAACACATCGGGCATAACTGGAGTTGGGTTTCATAAGCAAAGAAGAAAATGGAGAGCCATATTCATGGATGAGTATCTGGGGCTGTTTGGTAACTTTGTTGACGCCTGCGAGGCAAGGATAGTTGCTGAGGTATCTTCTGGGCTCTCCACTGAGAGGAATGGCATATGAGCAAACTGTATGAGATTGCCAACGATTACGCCAGGCTAATGGACTCTGATTTTGAAGCCGACGAGATAGCCGACACGCTGGAAGGCATGGAAGGTGAGCTTACAGATAAGATAGAACAGTTGTTGGCTATCTGTAAGAACGAAACCGGATATGCAGAACGCCTCAAGGAAGAGGCTAAGGCACTCAATGAACGCGCGGCAGTAATCAACAACAAGGTCGATAACATCATGACCTACATCGCCAATTCGCTTGAGATGATGGGTAAGAAGAAGATTCGCGCTGGCATCCATCAGGTAACTGTTCGTGCCCCTGTCGAGTCGGTAGAAATCACAGATGAAGGCTCATTGCCTCCTGAGTATGTCGAGTACGTGACATCAGTTAAGGCTGACAAGTTAGCCATCAAGCATCAACTCAAGGCCGGAAATTCCATCCCGGGCGCGACACTCAAAATAGGCAAGCCATCCCTCCTAATCAAATAAGGATTCAGCATGACATACCTCCTGTGGGAATCATGGGAGGAGGACTTCTTGCGCGAAGTTGCTTCCACCATGGAACCAAAGCTAATAGCGGAAAAGCTTGAGCGCTCTGAAATGTCGATATGGAGCAAGGCTGGAAGATTAGGCATCAAGTTAATCTCCAGCGACAACAAGCCATGGAGCAAAAAGGAATTAGCTCTCTTTTCATCGCACTCTCCAAACGAAATCGCAGAAGTCACCTCCCGTTCCATCTATTCAGTAAGAGCGAAATTATCGAGGCTGCCATCATGATCGGAAATTACTACGACCCCTTCATCACGCCCAATGAATTAATAGCAGGACATCGCTTCAAACCCATCAACAATATCCCACGCGAAGAAATGTTGAAGCGCGAGTCATTCCCAAGTGTGAACGAGAACAAATTCCTGACAGAGTGGTTAAACCAGAGGGCGAAGAAATGAGCGTGAAACGTTACCAGCCTGCACCATTCAATGAGCGAGTTTTGCATGCAAGCGACGACGGTGAATACGTTAAATACGATGACTACGCCGCACTTGAAGCCAAGTGCTCGGCGCTGGCTGCGGAGAATGCGGGGCTGAAGGTAAGTCGCAAGAATCTGGCTGAATTCATTCACGATGAGTTGAATGCCGACTATCCGCTGAACATGGATGTTGAAACCCCAGCGACCGACGCTTTCTTTGCTGAAGTGCGGGCCAGCGCTTTTAACGACCTATGCGCGGAATTCGTTAAACACAAGGCGCTTGCTAGTTTAGACGATAGACAGAAAGTAACCGTATTTGAAGCAACCGAAGCGCTTTTGCATTGCGCAGAGCAATTAGACACCCAGTTTCGCAAAGGAGTGCAGTCATGACGCGCATCCGTAACTTCGGCTGGAATCGACTCAAGCTGGCAACACTTTCTTACGAAGAGATAAGCGCTCTCGAAGAGCAGGTGAAGCAAGAGCACGCCTGTAGCGATGGCATCCACATGTACGACAAAGCAGGTCGTGACAAGCTCGATGCTCTGAGTTGGGCCGTATACAACAATCAGAAGCAGGAGTCCGCCCAATGAGCAACATCGACAAACGCGCATTACGTGAAGCCGCTGAAAAGGCGACACCGGGACCGTGGTACGTGCATGACAAGCCTTGTGAGGACGGTAACTACGGTATTGATACCAGTGATAAAGAGTTTCTGGCCGAGGCCGTCGTATGGTGGGGGTTTTCAAGGCAGAGTATCTGGCGTGAAGAGGATGCAAAACACATCGCCGCAGCTAACCCCGCCGCCGTACTGGCGCTGCTGGATGAGCTGGAAGCCGCAGAGAAGCGGATTGCTGAGCTGGAGGCGACATCGTTTTCAAAGGCCGCGATTGACGTACTTGCGGAGAGACAGCGGCAGCAGTCAGCTGAGGGATGGACTACTGAGCATGATGATGATCATTCATGTGGGGAAATGGCGCTTGCTGCCAGCTCCTATGCGCAGTATGCGCACCGCAAACCTATTGCCCCAGCAATCCCTTTTAACTGGCCATGGGAACCAGAGTGGTTTAAGCAACAAGGTCCGCGTCGCGACCTGGTTAAAGCAGGCGCACTTATTCTGGCTGAAATTGAACGCATCGACCGCGCCGCAACCGGTAAAGTAGCTAAGTGATGCTAACCCAAGAGCGCCTAAAGGAACTTCTTCATTACGATAGAGATACCGGTGTTTTCACGAGACTTAAAACCAGATCAAGCAGAGCCAAGGAAGGTGAGATCGCTGGATGGCCTAGCTCTGGTGGCTATCTTCGGGTGTGCGTCGATGGGAAGGTTCACTTTTGCCACCGCCTTGCATGGCTATATGAACACGGTGAGTTTCCATCAGCGTTCATGGACCACATCAACGGAGACAGGCAGGACAACCGAATCAGTAATATCCGCCAGGTTTCTTTAAGCCAGAACGGATTCAACAGGAAGATGCAGTCCACCAATACATCAGGCATTAAGGGTGTTTCTTGGTGTAAGGAAATGAAGAAGTGGAGGGCTGGAATTATGCATGAGGGTAAGCATATTCACGTCGGATACTTTATCGAGAAAATTGAGGCAGCTGAAGCTATCGAGAAAGTAAGAAATGAGCTTCATGGCGCATTTGCAAACAATGGAGGTAAGGCAGCATGAGAACACTTACCAAAGAATGGCTACTGAAGACCATCGCGGAGCTTGAAGAAGAGCGCGATGCGACTCCAGGCGCAGTAAACGAAGATGCGGCCATGGCGCTTGAGGCGATGAAACGGGCGCTGGCATCGCTCGAAGCGGAGCCGGTGTATCAAGTATTGGTCGATGGAAGTTGGACTGATTACGACAAACAACATTTAGAGGAACTGCTTGAAGCGAAACCATCCACCCTTTTTCGTGTTGCTTACCCATCGCCACGGATAATGAATCCAGTTTCAGTTGATGCTGACGATAATTTCTATTCTTGGTTTGGCAGGGAATGGCATGAGCATTATCAGCATAATCAATACACCACGGCAGCTAAGCAGATGCTTGGTGTTATGGCTGAATCTGCGTGGAAAGCTGGTCGCCGCGCCGCCATGCTTCAGGGTGCCGATGGCAACTCTCCGGTGTTTCCGGATGGTTGGGTGGCTTGCAGTGAGCGGATGCCGGAAATTGGAAGCCGCGTAATTGTTGCCATTGAGGAAAAGTACGTCCGCAGTGCTTCGTATACGCAATGGGATGGCGCTAAAACGGAAAGAGGTAGAGCGCCAAGATTTGAAGACTTACGAGGTATTGTACATGGCGTAACTCACTGGCAACCACTTCCCTCACCTCCAGCCAAATAACAAACCCGCACCATGCGGGTTTTTCTTTATCGGAGTCATCATGCACGCCAATCCAATTATCTGGCTCATAGTCGGAATTATGGCTCTGATCGCTATCTCTTCACTCATTCACATGTCAGAGGGCTTGTTATGGCTAAATTTGCTGTGGGCGCGTTAGTGCAGCTTAAGACTGGAGGCATCAGATGGATGGTTGCGAGCCAGATTGAGCCGGATAGCGACCATCCGAAAGTGTGGTGCAAATGGGATTACGGAAACTACTCGGTGCATAACGAACACGAACTTCGCGCGGCTACTGATGATGCTCCTCGCGTGTATAAGAAATTAGCGTAAGGAGGCAGGTAATGACTCGTGAAGAAGCGATAGCGAAACTGAAGGCACTACATACAAGCTACGACCCTGAGAGTGACCATGCCGATGCAGATAAGGTGATTTGCGAGCTTCTTATATCGCTAGGGTATGAAGATGTAGTTATCGAATACGACCATGTAGATAAGTGGTATGCATAGGAGTAACCATGGAATCACACAGCCTCACACTCGATGAGGCCTGTGCATTTCTCAAGATATCCAGACCAACCGCTACCAACTGGATTCGCACAGGCCGCCTTCAGGCAACACGCAAAGACCCTTCCAAACCCAAATCCCCATACCTCACAACACGGCAAGCCTGCATTGCGGCGCTTCAGTCTCCGCTGCATACTGTCGGCGTGAGCGCGGGTGATGGCATTAAAGAGGAAACACAATGTCACTCTTCCGCAGAGGTGAAATATGGTACGCATCGTACTCGCTCCCGGGCGGGAAGCGAATTAAGGAAAGCCTTGGGACTTCCGACAAACGGCTCGCTACTGAGCTACATGACAAGCGCAAAGCTGAATTGTGGCGAGTAGACCGGTTAGGCGATTTCCCTGACGTAACGTTTGATGATGCATGCATGCGGTGGCTTGAGGAAAAGGCCGAGAAGAAGTCACTGAAAGACGACCGCAGCCGCATGGCGTTCTGGCTGGCGCACTTCGAAGGGATTCGATTAAAGGATGTCACTGAGCAAAGGATTTACTCAGCAGTAAACAAGATGAGCAACCGCAAGCTGCTTGAGATATGGAAAATTCAGGCAGCAGCGGCGCAGAAGAACGGACAGCCAGCACCAGTATATTCAGCCTCCCCCGTTACCACTTCCACCAAGGCAAAACATCTGGCTCTGATGAAGGCCATTCTGCGTGCGGCAGAGCTTGACTGGAAATGGCTGGAAAAGGCACCTGTGATTAAGGTTCCTGCCGTGAGGAATAAGCGGGTGCGCTGGCTGGAGCATGAGGAAGCTAAGAGACTTATTGAGGAATGTCCTGAGCCGCTGAAGTCGGTTGTTAAGTATGCGCTGGCAACCGGTCTCCGTCGTTCGAACATAATCAATATGGAATGGCAACAGATAGACATGCAGCGTCGTGTTGCCTGGGTAAATCCTGAAGACAGCAAATCAAACAGAGCTATTGGCGTAGCGCTGAATGATACGGCCTGTAAGGTACTGCGCGATCAGATTGGCAATCATCATAAATGGGTGTTCGTCCATATGAAAGCCGGTGTTCGACCTGATGGCTCTAAGACTCCATCAGTGAGGAAGATGCGGGTTGATGACCAGAGTGCATGGAATGCAGCTTGTCGTCGTGCAGGTATTGAGGATTTCCGGTTCCACGACCTGAGACATACATGGGCGAGTTGGTTAATTCAGTCCGGTGTTCCGTTATCCGTACTTCAGGAAATGGGCGGCTGGGAAAGTATCGAAATGGTCCGTCGATATGCCCACCTGGCACCTAATCATTTAACTGAACACGCGAAGCAAATTGACTCAATTTTTGGGGTTGATGTCCCAAATATGTCCCACACAGGAAATGAGGAGGAAGTGAAAAAGGCGTAAGTGCATGATTCATAATGGCACGCCCTGTAGGATTCGAACCTACGACCTACGGCTTAGAAGGCCGGTGCTCTATCCAATTGAGCTAAGGGCGCATGGTGATTGTATCGGATTATACGGCTCGATCCCGCTGAGTCAACGATTTCACTCCCGCCGGGCATCTGATGCTGAACTAATGAACAGTCGTGAGGCAACCAGCTGACCGTAAAGCATAAAAAAAGAGCCGGCACTGTTGCAAAGTTA
>NZ_MAYS01000143.1 GCF_001756855.1 Candidatus Erwinia dacicola
AGCGGCCACGCGCTCAAGGATATAGGGCTTGAACGGGTCAAGCTTGCAGGGTCTGGGTGCGCGAGGCTTGTAGCGGATATCCGCTACGGGCAGTGGGCTACGGATATATCTGCGAACGGTCTCATGAGAGCATGAAAGCTGGCGCGCGATGGCGCGTATCGACATGCCCTGACGGTGTAAAACACTCATCTCCACTCTGGTCTCCAATGTCATCATTGGCAGTGCCTTAAAACTGCCATTTTTACCCTGGGTCGGTCAGATTTACATCGGCAGGTGGGCCAGTTTTACATCGGTAGCGACAGTGGTGCTCTGACGGCTTCGAATTCAGCTATGATAACGGTGAAAAACTGCGGGTATCGTTCGCCACGGGAATATCTACGGCGGCAAACCAGTAATAGGTTAAGTGATAAAAAGTGTATGGAAATATAGGGGCCAATCCAGTAAAAAGGCAGCCGTGAAGCTATTCAACAGGGTCCTAAACAGTTTAGACTGTCGCCCATCATTTATTGTTGATAGTCAGTCTAGTCAGGAGATGCAGATGTTAAAGCGTGAAATGAGCATTGCCGATTACGATGCCGAGTTGTGGCAGGCAATGGAGCAGGAAAAAGTGCGTCAGGAAGAGCACATTGAGTTGATTGCTTCAGAAAACTACACCAGCCCACGCGTGATGCAGGCTCAGGGATCGCAGCTGACCAACAAATACGCTGAAGGCTATCCGGGCAAGCGCTACTACGGTGGTTGCGAGTACGTGGATATCGTTGAGCAGCTGGCTATTGATCGTGCCAAAGAGTTATTCGGTGCTGATTATGCTAACGTGCAGCCGCACTCCGGTTCCCAGGCAAACTTCGCGGTCTACACCGCGCTGCTGCAACCGGGCGACACCATTCTGGGGATGAACCTAGCACACGGCGGCCACCTGACTCACGGTTCCCCGGTTAACCTGTCCGGTAAACTGTATAATGTCATTCCTTACGGCATCAACGAAACCGGCAAAATTGACTACAACGAGCTGGACGAACTGGCGCAGAAGCACAAGCCGAAAATGATCGTGGGCGGCTTCTCTGCCTACTCTGGGGTGTGCGACTGGGCAAAAATGCGTGAGATTGCTGACACCGTTGGCGCTTACCTGTTTGTTGATATGGCACACGTTGCCGGTCTGATTGCTGCGGACGTTTATCCTAACCCGGTTCCTCACGCGCATATCGTAACGTCCACCACCCACAAAACTCTAGCGGGTCCACGTGGTGGCCTGATCCTGGCGCGGGGCGGTGATGAAGATCTGTATAAGAAGCTGAACTCTGCTGTCTTCCCTAGCGGCCAAGGCGGCCCGCTGATGCACGTGATTGCCGGTAAGGCCGTCGCGTTTAAAGAAGCGATGGAGCCTGAGTTTAAAACCTACCAGCAACAGGTAGCTAAAAACGCCAAAGCGATGGTGGAAGTGTTCTTGGCACGCGGTTACAACGTGGTTTCTCGTGGTACGCATAACCACCTGTTCCTGCTGGACCTAGTTGACAAAAACCTGACTGGTAAAGAAGCGGACGCCGCGCTGGGCCGTGCTAATATCACCGTTAACAAAAACAGCGTACCGAACGATCCGAAAAGCCCGTTCGTCACCTCCGGTATCCGCATCGGCTCCCCGGCCGTGACGCGTCGCGGCTTCAAAGAAGCGGAAGTGCGCGAGCTGGCCGGCTGGATCATTGATATTCTCGGCAATATCAATGATGAAGGCGTGAGCGAGCGCGTGAGGAAGCAGGTGCTGGAAATCTGCGCACGCTTCCCGGTTTACGCCTGATAATTTCTCGATTTTTAGAGCGTTATGACGTGTACATTAGCTTCCACTTTGTCGGAGGGAAAATGACGATACGCTCCACTTACTGGCTACTTCACCTACTTTTTCGCCTATGGCGTCTACCTGCCTTTCTGGGACGTCTGGCTGAAAGAGAGTGACTTGGCACCCAAAAAATCGGTTTGCTGCTCGACTGCGGCATGATTGCGCGCTTTGCAGGCAGCCTGTGCTTCCCGCGTTACCAATCCTTCCCGCTTGGTCAGTGCGCTTCGCCTGCTGACGTCACTGACGCAGCTGTTTGCGCTGGGCTTCTGGCTGGGCGCTGAGTGGCTGTGGTGGGTGGCTGCTTGGTTTTAACCTGTTCTGCTCGCCGCTGGTGCCGCTTAGCGATGCGCTGGCTGCCACCTAGCAGCGGCAGATCGCGCTGCCTTATGGCTCGGTCAGGCCGAGGGGATCGCTGGCGTTTGTCATCAGCTCCGTGTTAACCGGCGTGCTGGTCAATATCTCCTCTCTATCACGCCATTCTGCTGCTGTGCATGGGCTGTATCGCGATGCTCGGTGGCATGATGCTGCGCCCGGCGGTAATGCCACTGGGTACGCAGAAGCAGCTAGGCCATGCGGATTGGGCTCAGTGGAAGCAGATGCTGGCTGAGAATGCTGTCTGGCTCTTCCTGATGTGCGTAATGCTGATGCAGGGGGCGCATGCTATTAGGCGTCAATTACTTTTGCCGGTACGCGTCAACTATCCTGGCCGCCTTAGGATTCTTGCTTAGTTGACTGCTGCGTTATCGCTTTTGATGTTTTCTTTCTGTAACTTTCTCCTTTTAACTCGAAGATATAACCGTGATGGATCAACCGATCCGCCGCTGCTACCGCCATCGTCTCTTCCACGAAGATGCTTCCCCATGTGCTGAACGGATGGTTGCTGGTGATGATCAGACTGCCTCTTTCGTACCGGTGCGCGATAAGTTCGAACAATACCCCGGTTTCAGCATTGTCACGTTTGACATAACCCAGGTCATCTATCACTATCACCCG
>NZ_MAYS01000144.1 GCF_001756855.1 Candidatus Erwinia dacicola
CTCAGCGCTTAACAGGCATAGGATAAGCAGTGACTGTTGGGGCTGCGCTTTACCGTCGCCGATGCCTATCGTTTTACCATGACACGCAGGGCTCATGCCATCAATCTGGATTTGAGGGGGGTATTTGCACTTAACGAGTCTGCTGCGCAGTTACCCAAATGCCCAAAAACCGTATGAGACTGGATGGAGAAAATGTTTTTCATCGCGCTAACCTGACCTTTCTTGCCATTAAAAAAGCCGGCGTTAACCGATTTAGGGACGGAGCAGAAACCCGCCCGATTTTATTATTTCCAGCTGATTAAGCTGTAGTTCTTTTTACCACGGCGCAGCAGCGTGTACTTATCGAACAGGCGGTCATCAGCGCTAAAGGCATACTCGGCGTTAGTCTGCAGCGTGCCGTTGATGCTGACTGATTTGGCATCAATCAGTTTGCGCGCCTGCCGGCGGGAGGGGGCCAGTTCAGAATCAACCAGCGCCTGCTGCAGATCCTGACCTGACTCCAGCTCCACGCCTGGCATACCGTCCTGCGCTAGCTGCGCTAGGTCCTGCTCTGTCAGCTCGCTCAGCGGGCCGGAGAACAGGCTTTGAGTGATGCGTTTAGCCGACACCAAGCCTTCTTCACCGTGAACCAGTCGGGTGACCTGCTCGGCCAGTACAGACTGGGCGCGTGGTGCTTTACCGCTGTTTTTATCCTCTGCTTCCAGCGCATTGATCTCGTCAATGCTCATAAATGTGAAAAACTTCAGGAAGCGATAAACGTCAGCATCAGCGGTGTTGATCCAGAACTGATAGAACTTGTACGGGCTGGTTTTCTTCGCGTTCAGCCACACTACGCCACCTTCGGTTTTACCGAATTTGGTGCCGTCTGACTTGGTGATCAGCGGAACAGTCAGGCCAAAGACCTGATTCTGATGCAGGCGGCGCGTCAGGTCGATGCCGGAGGTAATGTTGCCCCACTGGTCGGAACCACCAATCTGCAGCACCATGCCGTGACGCTTGTTCAGGCAGGCGAAGTCATAGCCCTGCAGCAGGTTGTAGGAGAATTCGGTGAAGGAGATCCCTTGGTCATCGCGGTTCAGACGCTGCTTAACGGCTTCCTTGTTAATCATCTGATTAACGGAAAAATGCTTGCCAATATCACGCAGGAAGGTCAGCACATTCATGCCGCCAAACCAGTCATAGTTATTGGCCGCAATGGCGCTGTTGTCGCCGCAGTTAAAATCGAGGAACAGTGCTACTTGTTGGCGGATTTTTTCCACCCACTTATTCACGGTATCGCTGGTGTTCAGCTTACGCTCGGCTGCTTTAAAACTTGGGTCACCGATCAGACCGGTGGCGCCACCAACCAGTGCCACAGGTTTGTGTCCGGCATTCTGAAAACGCTTCAGGCAGAGCAACGGCACCAGATGCCCCAAATGCAAGCTGTCGGCAGTCGGATCGAAACCGCAATAGAGAGCGATTGGCCCCTGTGCCAGTCGCTTTGCTAACGCTTCCTCGTCCGTTACCTGGGCAACAAGGCCCCGCTCTTGCAATTGTTTGATCAGGTTACTGCTGGCCATCTAAGACTCCATGTAAAAAAAAGTCTGCACCTAGGCTGGTACACAGCTTTCCGCTGAAACGCGGAGAAAAAATAGAGGGGTATAGAATAAAGCGCGGGATCGGGCTGGTCCAGCGCTTAGGGGCATTATTTCGTGTTTACGGTGCTAGGCGGTCAATTTTCCACGCATCGCCTTCGCGCTGGTAGAAAAATCGGTCATGCAGACGGTGAGCACCACCCTGCCAGAACTCCATTGAGTCGATTTTGATGCGGTAGCCACCCCAGAAACTCGGCAGGGGGATTTCGCCCTGCTGAAACTTCTGCTTCAGCTCCAAGAACTTGCATTTCAGCACGCCACGCGCTGAAATGCGACTCGACTGCTTTGACACCCAGGCACCGAGCTGGCTGTCGCGCGGGCGGCTGTGAAAATACTTCAACACTTCCAGCGTCGACAAGCCTTCCACTCGGCCTAGCACCATCACCTGGCGCTCTAGCATATGCCATGGGAACAGCAGGCTGATGCGCGGATTGCTCTCCAGCTGCTTCGCTTTGCGACTCCCCAGATTGGTATAAAACACCATGCCCTGAGCATCGAAATGCTTGAGCAGCACGATACGTTGATAGGGCTGGCCCTGCTTGTCAACGGTCGCGACGCTCATTGCCGTCGGATCCGGCAGCTGGGCCTCTACCGCTTGGTTAAGCCAGTGTTCAAACAGGCTTAACGGGTCTTCAGGAAGATCTTTGCGGCGCAGGCCACCGCGCGTATATTCACGGCGCAGATGGGCTATTTGTTGCAGGTGATCGCTGTCGGTCATCATTGCGGCTTCTGAGTAGTTAGGAATATGGCATTGTGCGCCGCACCCTCCAATATTTCAATCAGTTAACGGACTGGGAGAACGTAGCGCCCTTAC
>NZ_MAYS01000145.1 GCF_001756855.1 Candidatus Erwinia dacicola
TTGCAACAGTGCCTAAAAAAAGCCTGATGATCTTCATCAGACTTTTTTATTCACATCTCGGTTAGCAGTTAGTGAACGGTACCTTCCGCTTCTCAGCACTGAGGAAGTGATAGGTCAACTGGTTTTTATCTTTATCCAGCGCCACCGACACCGAGCCGCCGTCAACCAGTGAACCAAATAGCAGTTCATTAGCCAGCGGTTTCTTTAGGCTCTCCTGCACGGTACGCGCCATCGGACGCGCGCCCATCGTTTTGTCGTAACCTTTCTCTGCCAGCCAGTCACGTGCATCATCACTGACTTCCAGCGAGACGCCTTTGGCATCCAGCTGAGCCTGCAGCTCGACAATAAACTTGTCGACCACCTGATGAATAACGACCTGGTCGAGATGCTTGAACCAGATAATATTATCCAGACGGTTACGGAACTCTGGGGTAAAGATCTTTTTGATCTCTTCCATCGCATCGGTGCTGTTGTCCTGCTGGATCAGTCCGATAGATTGACGCTCTGTTTCCCTTACCCCGGCGTTGGTGGTCATCACCACCACCACATTGCGGAAATCCGCTTTGCGGCCATTATTATCGGTCAGCATCCCGTTATCCATCACCTGCAGCAGCAGGTTGAATACGTCAGGGTGAGCCTTCTCGATTTCGTCCAGCAGCACCACCGCATGCGGATGTTTAATTACCGCATCGGTTAACAGGCCGCCTTGGTCAAAACCAACATAGCCTGGAGGCGCACCAATCAGGCGACTGACGGTGTGGCGCTCCATATACTCGGACATATCAAAACGCAGCTGCTCAATGCCCAGCGCTTTCGCCAGCTGAACGGTCACCTCGGTTTTCCCGACACCAGTTGGGCCAGCAAACAGGAAGGAACCGACCGGTTTACGATCCTGGCCCAGCCCTGCACGACTCATCTTGATGGCTTCGGTCAGCACTTCAATGGCGTTGTCCTGGCCGAACACCAGCATTTTCAGGCGATCGCCCAGCGTTTTCAGGGAGTCGCGATCGGAAGCCGATACGCTCTTCTCCGGAATACGCGCAATACGCGCCACCACCGTTTCGATGTCCGACACGTTGACAGTTTTCTTGCGCTTGCTGACTGGCATCAGACGCACCCGCGCACCCGCTTCATCAATGATGTCTATCGCCTTGTCCGGCAGATGACGATCATTGATGTATTTCACCGCCAGCTCTACCGCTGCACGCACCGCTTTTGCGGTATAACGCACGTCGTGGTGCGCTTCGTACTTCGGCTTCAATCCGGTGAGGATCTGCACCGTTTCATCAATCGAGGGTTCAGTAATATCGATCTTTTGAAAGCGGCGTGCCAGCGCACGATCTTTTTCAAAGATATTGCTGAATTCCTGATAGGTGGTTGAGCCCATCACGCGGATCTTGCCGTTCGACAGAAGCGGTTTGATCAGATTAGCCGCATCGACCTGGCCGCCGGAGGCCGCACCCGCACCGATGATGGTATGGATCTCATCGATAAACAG
>NZ_MAYS01000146.1 GCF_001756855.1 Candidatus Erwinia dacicola
CGCGGCATTTTAAGATGGTGCGCTACTTCGGCTTTCTGGCCAACCGCAAACGGGGATCGGTGCTGCCGAAGGTCTACGAAGCGCTGGAGATGATGCTGCGGAAAAAGCCGGAGAAGCCGGGGTTTGCGGTGCTAATGAAGGGCTTCCTGGGTACCGACCCGTACCAGTGCATCCTGTGCAAGGGCCGACTGCGTTTTGCCGGCGCTCAGGCAGGAACGCAGGCGATGGCATGACTGTCGGAAAGGTTGCGTGGAATGGAGAAAAAGCGATGGTTGCGGATGCCTGAGCCGGATTAGTGTGCCTGAAAAATGGCTTTCCGGTTAAAAACACGACAAAAACTGCATTTTCATACTTAAACCTACGCACGAGCGCCGCATCAAAGGGATAGTTCGTTCTGACATTCATGGTTGGGCGCTCTCAGAAGAGGCGATTCAATCTCCTAACCATGAACGCGCTGGAACTCATTTCATGCTCCGGCAAGAGCTTAACCGAATGCCATTGGCGCGCTCAATACGCTGGTCGGGCCGCCGCTGATAGCGCTGTGTGAGATGTTAAGAAAAGCCGGGGTTAATCCGCTGGGATGATACTGCGGCGGTGACGCGGTTCAGGCATGCCTGACCCCGTTAAATAACTCGTTACGTTGCCGGGTACTGCTTACGCAGGATATCCAGACAGCGCTTGAGCTGGTCGTCTAGGGGGACTTCCACGCGCATCACTTTGCTGGTCGCTGGGTGGGTGAATCGCAGCACTGCAGCATGCAGAAACAGGCGTTTCAGCCCGGTGCCGCTCAGCTGCATATCAAACTCGGCCTCACCATAGCGATCGTCAAACGCAATCGGATGCCGGGCATGCAGCGTATGTACACGGATTTGGTGAGTACGCCCGGTAACCGGGCTGGCTTTCACCAGCGTGGCTATTGCGTAGCGCTCTTCCACTTTAAACAGCGTCTCGGACGGCTTGCCTTCGCTGTTCACTTTGACGATGTGCTCGCCGCTTTGCAGAATATTTTTCATCAATGGCGCACTCACAGCCTTCACATGCGAAGGCCACTGTCCGCGCACCAGAGCCAGATAGTCTTTCTGCATGCCCTTTTCACGAAGCTGCTCGTGCAGCGAGCGCAGAACCGAGCGCTTCTTCGCCACCAGCAGGATTCCGGACGTATCGCGATCTAGGCGGTGTACCAATTCAAGGAAGCGGGCATCCGGGCGCATCGCGCGCAGGCCTTCAATCACACCAAAGCTCAGACCGCTGCCACCGTGTACCGCGGTGCCAGAAGGCTTGTTCATCACCAGAATATGATCATCTTCATAGACAATCGCGCCTTCCAGTGCAGCCACTTTGGTCAGCTTCGGCGAAACGTTCTCTTCTTCACGTTTGTCCATGCGTACCGGCGGAATACGCACCTCATCCCCGGCCTCAAGCTTGTATTCAGGCTTGATGCGTTTTTTGTTCACCCTCACTTCGCCCTTACGCAAAATACGATAAATCATGCTCTTCGGCACCCCTTTTAATTGGGTGCGCAAAAAGTTATCGATGCGTTGTCCTGCCTCATCGGCAGAAATAGCAATAAAATGTACGGCTGGAGTATTGGTTTTCATGGTTGGCGATTCTAAATAGTGCGCTGTGATAGCGCCACCTCTTTTTCTGTGCTTAACTGAGTTGGACGGTTTCGCAGAAGGTTATGATCGGTTTTTAGACGATCTGCTGAAAAGCATTGCAATTCGCTCTAAAAGCTGAGAGAAACTTCTCAACGCGGAGAAAGTGATCTTGCGATCACCCGCTTAGCAATGGAATAATGTTTCCGTTTGGACGCTAAGACTTGTGAATGCAAGAAAAAAGCGTTTACCCGATAGCTTTCAGCCTTCCTTATATTTGGCAGTTGAAAGATAAGGGTGTAATACTAAATTTTGCTGGATAGCCCATACACGCAGCAATGGCGTAAGACGTATTGAGCAATTAGGCATTTAGCGCGCTGCGGGTTGCAGCTTGGACGAAAACGGGATTTGTTCACCTAGTATTATACTGGCGGTTCTCCCCATCAAAGCGCTGTTTTTCCATATGTAAAACAGGCTACCGAGTATTTGCGCCCCAAGAGCAGCCGACATCCGTGAGGTTGACGGCCTTGCAATGAGACAGGGGTCATCGGTTTTTCACGTTCAGCGTTACTTTGCCCGCAGCTTTGTCACTAATGTAACAATAATGAGTAAGTTACGATGAAAAGAATGCTAATAAACGCAACTCAGCAGGAAGAGTTGCGTGTTGCCCTCGTGGACGGACAATGTCTGTACGATCTGGATATCGAAAACCTTGGACACGAACAGAAAAAAGCCAACATTTACAAAGGCAAGATCACCCGCATTGAACCCAGTCTGGAAGCCGCATTTGTTGATTACGGCGCTGAAAGACACGGTTTCCTACCTCTGAAAGAAATCTCCCGCGAATACTTCCCTGCTAACTATAACGCACACGGCCGCCCGAATATTAAGGATGCACTGAGTGAAGGCCAGGAAGTGATCGTACAGATTGATAAAGAAGAACGTGGTAACAAGGGTGCTGCCCTGACCACCTTTATCAGCCTAGCAGGTAGCTACCTAGTCCTGATGCCGAATAACCCACGTGCAGGCGGGATTTCACGCCGCATCGAGGGTGACGACCGTACTGAACTGAAAGAAGCCCTTTCTGCTCTTGAGCTGCCAGACGGCATGGGCCTGATCGTGCGCACTGCTGGCGTTGGCAAACAGGCCGATGCGCTGCAGTGGGACCTCAGTTTCCGCCTGAAGCACTGGGACGCGATTAAGAAAGCCGCTGACAGCCGCCCTGCTCCGTTCCTGATCCACCAAGAGAGCAACGTTATTGTGCGTGCTTTCCGTGACTATCTGCGCCAGGACATCGGCGAAATTCTGATCGATAACCCGAAAGTGCTCGAACTGGCGCACCAGCATATCGCCGCACTGGGCCGCCCGGATTTCAGCAACAAAATTAAACTGTACACCGGTGAAATCCCACTGTTCAGCCACTATCAGATCGAGTCGCAGATCGAGTCCGCTTTCCAACGTGAAGTGCGTCTGCCTTCCGGCGGCTCGATTGTTATCGACACCAACGAAGCCCTGACCGCTATCGATATCAACTCCGCGCGCGCAACCCGCGGCGGCGACATCGAAGAGACCGCATTCAACACCAACCTAGAAGCGGCTGACGAAATCGCCCGCCAGCTGCGCCTGCGTGACCTCGGCGGCCTGATCGTCATCGACTTTATCGATATGACCCCGGTACGCCACCAACGTGCGGTAGAAAACCGCCTGCGTGAAGCGGTTCGCCAGGATCGTGCGCGTATTCAGAACAGCCATATTTCACGCTTCGGCCTGCTGGAAATGTCGCGTCAGCGTCTCAGCCCGTCACTGGGTGAATCCAGCCATCACTTGTGCCCACGCTGTAGCGGTACCGGCACCATCCGTGATAACGAATCGCTGGCGCTATCTATCCTGCGTCTGATTGAAGAGGAAGCGCTGAAAGAGAACACCAAAAAAGTTCACGCGATTGTTCCAGTCCAAGTAGCGTCATACCTGCTGAACGAGAAGCGCGAAGCGGTCAGCGCCATCGAAAAGCGCCAGGGTGGCGTCAAAGCTGTTATCGTGCCAAACGATCAGATGCAGACTCCGCACTACTCCGTACTGCGCGTGCGTAACGGCGAAGAGACTCAAACCCTGAGCTATCACCTGCCGAAGCTGCATGAAGCAGAAATGGCCCTGCCGTCTGAAGAAGAGCATTCCGAGCGTAAGCGCCCTGAACAGCCAGCGCTGGCTGCCTTCGTGATGCCAGATGCACTACCGGCGCAGGTAGAAGAAGTAACCCAAGTGGGCACCCCTGCGAAACCGAAAGCGAAAACCCCTGCGGCCCCAGCTAAGTCGGGCCTGATGAGCCGCTTCTTCAGAGGGTTGAAGAAAATGTTTGCCGCTGAAAAGAAACAGCCAGCGCAGCCAGTACAGCCTGTGGTAGAAGAGAAAGCGCCAGAAGCATCCGCACCGCGTGGTGAACGCCGCAACAACCGTCGTCAGAATAACCGTCGAGACCGCAACGGCGAGCGCAATCAGCCTTCACAGCCGCAGCCGCGCCAAGAGCGTCAGCGTCGTCGCTCAGCGCAAAACCAGGAAGAAAAACACCCGGTTGTGCAGGAAGAGGTGATTGTTGAACCGATCGTCGCCGCTGTAGATAAAAATCAGGATGCGCAGGAAGAGAACATACAGGTGATGCCGCGCCGTAAACCGCGCCAGCTGAATCAGAAATTACGTATCGAAACCGCCGAGCAGACTGCCGCGCGTTCATTTGAACCGGAAGCCGCTGCACCCGCAGCTACCGTGAATGAGCCAGCCGCAGCAAAAGCCGATGACAGCGAAGATCGCGAAAGCAACAACATGCCGCGCCGTTCACGCCGTTCGCCACGCCATCTGCGCGTCAGCGGTCAGCGTCGCCGTCGTTACCGTGATGAGCGTTATCCAACACAGTCACCCATGCCGCTGGCTAACGCTGCTGCATCGCCAGAGATGGCATTCGGAAAAGTGTGGGTCTCTTATCCGGTTGCTCAGGCTAATGAGCACGAAACTCATGCTGAATATCAGTCGGTGGTTCCCGCTTACGGTCACGCCGATGTGGTAGAACCTGCCGTCGTGGAAAGCGCTGTAGCCCCTGCTGCGGTTGAAGCCCATGCTGAAGTAACGGCTCCGGCGGAAGTGACTGCACAGGCAGCCGTGGCAGAAGCCTCGGTTGCGGAAACCCCAGCGGCAGCGGCATCAGAAGCTGAACCTGTGCATGTCGTAGAACCACAGCCAGAAATCCAGCCGGAGATCGCTCCGGCAGACGCGGCGGACACTTCTTCTATCGATGCTGCGGTGAACGAAAAGCCGGCGGTGATCTCCAGCGCTGACGAAGTTGTCTCACAGGAAACGGCAGTAGAAGCGGTCCCGGTGCAAGAGGCGCAGCCTGCGCCAGCTTTCGCAGCGGTTGATGCCGTGGCAGAAATTGTGGAAGAAGCCCAGCACACTGAACAGTCTCAGGTTACTGAAGTCGCCAGCGAACTGGCGCATGAAACTGTCGCTGGCGTCAGTCCGGAAGTTGAACAGCAGGTTGCCGAAGTGCTGCATGCACCAAAAGCTGCCGCTGAGCAGCCAGCGGCCATCAGCGAGCCACATGCGCCGCCGGCACGTGACGAGCCGGTGGTTGCTGCGATTACCGCGCCAGCGCAGAGTAGCTTCAAGCACCATGCTGCCGCCCCAATGACCAAAGCTCCGGCTCCGGCTTACCAGCCTGAACCTGCTCGTCAAAGCGACTTGGTGCGCCCTGACTTCAACTTCGAAGGTAAAGGCTCCGCAGGCGGTCATGCTGCGACTCATCAGGCGACGGCACCAGCAACGCGTCCGTAACTGTCTCGCTGAGTAAAAAGCCCCAGTCTGATAACCGGGGCTTTTTTGATTCCTGCACTGCCAGTGAATCCCACACCCGCATAAGCTGCTCAACAACTGCATATTCTGGCCGATCGTGAATACTCATTCTGGCGGAACGTGAACGCGTATTCCGGCGGAAAATACCACGATTTAGCACCATGACCAGAATCACTGTTCATTTTGCCAGAATCGGTGTCCACCTGACCGGAATTGCTGTTCACGTCTCCAGAATCATTCTTAACGCATTGATTTTTGCTGCTATACCTCTCCCTTTAATTCCTAGAAGAGATGTATGCCAAACAAGAGAATTGTCAACAGCAGTCGAACTTTGACCCACCTTTGTTTAACAACAGCAGTTGTAATTTGGGTCTTCCGCAACTTGGGTGGAAGAAGAACAATGAAACTTTCTAGTTAACAAAGATCTAAGCTGTTTTAAGTTATGGA
>NZ_MAYS01000147.1 GCF_001756855.1 Candidatus Erwinia dacicola
CTTTGCAACAGTGCCGATAATTCTCACTGCAGGAAGGAAAATGGCTAAGCCCGCGTTTATCATCACCATTGATACCGAAGGCGATAACCTTTGGCAAAACCATGACCGTATCACAACGGGAAACACCCTTTTTTTGCCTCGATTCCAGCAGCTTTGCGAGAAGTATTCCTTTAAACCCACATGGCTGACCAATTATGAAATGGCGGTTGATCCCGCCTATGTCGAATTCGCGCGCGATGTAATTGCCCGCAACAGTGGTGAAATCGGGATGCATCTGCATGCATGGAACAGCCCTCCGCTACACGACCTTACCGGAGATGACTGGCGGCACAAGCCCTATCTGATTGAGTATCCTGCAAAGATTATCAAAGAAAAGGTCAGTTATATGACTCGGCGGCTTGAGGATACTTTGCAGGTCAAGATGCGCAGTCATCGCGCCGGCCGCTGGGCATTCAATGAGTATTATGCTCAGCTGCTAATTGAGCTTGGTTATCAGGTTGACTGCTCTGTTACTCCGCGCGTGAACTGGGCATTTTCTCCGGGGGACCCAAAAGGTCAAGGTGGGACTGACTATCAGTCTTTCCCCGACTGCGCCTATTTTATCGACGAACATGACATATCAAAAGAAGGGCAGTCGCCCTTGCTGGAAGTGCCGATGAGCATCCGCTATAAGCACTCATCGCTGATGAACACCTTCAAACAAGGCTACGATCACCTGCGTGGAAAGCAGCGTAGCCATTCGGTGCACTGGTTACGACCAGTGGGCGGTAACGTGATGCAGATGATTGCTGTTGCAGAGAAAACGCTGGCTGACAGCAGCGATTATGTTGAGTTTATGCTGCATTCATCCGAGTTTATGCCGGGCGGTAGTCCGACGTTTAAGACGGAATCAGATATTGCAGTTCTTTATAACGATCTGGAACAGTTATTCGCCTATCTACATAGCCGTACAAAGGGTATGACCTTGAATGAATATTATCAGCATACACTGAGTAAGAGTAATGAAGATAAATAAAGTAAAGTAGAACAACCGGTTACTGATGGTTTACACCTTCTTTTTCGGTCATTTAAAGAAAAATAAAACTCTTGATGGTTAGGAGATTAAATCACCTCTTCTGCGAGCGCCCAACCATGAATGTCAGAACGAACTATCCCTTTGATGCGACGCTCGTGCGTAGGTTTAAGTATGAAAATGCAGTTTTTGTCGTGTTTTTAACCGGAAAGCCATTTTTTAGGCACACTGATCCGGCTCAGGCATCCGCAGCCATCGCTTTTTCTCCATTCCACGCC
>NZ_MAYS01000148.1 GCF_001756855.1 Candidatus Erwinia dacicola
TCAAGGATTTTTACATGCATTCAAGTTCTGGAGAGCGTCTTAAAGAGGAGCGCATACGCTTAGGCCTAAGCCAAGCGGCGCTTGGCGAAATTGGCGGAGTCAGAAAACAAGCCCAGCTAAACTATGAGAAAGGTGAGCGCAATCCCGATGTAGCCTACCTATCTGCAATTGCAAAATTTGGAGCTGACGTTCAATTCATTGTTACAGGAGTCAGGTCTGCGGAGACCCTTAACGTTGACGAGCAAGAGCTACTCAACCTATTCAGGAAGGCCTCCCTTGCAATCAAAGCTGCTGCACTCGCCGCGCTTACAGCAGGTAATACTGCATCGAATTCAGTGAACATATCGGGTCAAGGCAACCGTGTCGCAGGCAGGGATTTCAACGAAAACAAGAAGTAAGGACGTTTTATGACGGTCAATTCTACTGGTGAGCAAAACCGTATCGCGGGACGCGATTTCAATGAAAACAAGATCCGGATAGATCAATTTGATGGGCGTAATACCATCAATGTTTCCCTTCCAGAGAAGGAAGTAGATAAGCGCCTTCTTGTTAAGGCTCAGCGCAAGGAGCTAAACAGCCTTGTAACGGCTATTGCTGATGCTGATGCTGGCGACAACGAAGCCTTTATTGTCTGGCAAAAAGTTCACGCTGAGATAGGGGTTACTTGTATTGGGGATATGACCGTTAATCAGTATCGGACAACGGTTAGCTATCTACAGGCCATGCTGGACCGGTGCAAAGAAAAAGACGCCAGCAAAGCTCTGGTAAGCCTCCTCCTGCGCAACAGCCAAGATAGTGAAATCAGGCAGAAACTCATTCGCTACTGTCATATTAACTTCGGTACAGGCAGGCTGAATGATTTAACTCGCCCCCAACTCCAGCTCGCTTTGTCATGGTTGGATCAGCATTCCCATGATGACGACCAGTCAACAGCTTTACCGACTATCACACGCCTAAACTTTGTAACCCTTCTGCGAACCTACCCCATAGTGATCTATGGTGCTTTTATCGTAGGCTTTATTGCTGGTGCTTTAATTTTTTTAATAGATAAGGACATTTGATATGAGACACAAAAAATATGCATGATCGGTATTTTTTCACTGCTAACTATTTCATTGAATCTTCAAGCTGAGGAGTTACTGAAAAGACGCAACATCGAACCAGATTTAACATGCGCCAATGGCCCAGCAAAAATCAAAGATTTGTCTGAGTTAAACTTAGTTTTTGGCGATTATAGCGAGGAAGATGGTAATTTAAAAATTATCTTTATGCTGAAGTTTTTAAGGGTGATCGCCCAGATGTAATAAACCATTTGGTAAAAAATCCCTCATATCTAATACTTATCGTGTATTTGCATTCACTAATATTGACAAAATAACTGTTATATCATCAGCTAAGGAGACCAACCTAATTAATAAAACTGAAAGTGAAATAAAATCACCAAAATATACCATTACAAAAAGCAGAGATCAGGCATTAGCAGACTTACGCA
>NZ_MAYS01000149.1 GCF_001756855.1 Candidatus Erwinia dacicola
CAGATTTGACAATAACTCTTTTGCTTGCTGTATCCCGCTAAAAATTCGCGCAGGGCGACGAAAATTCGCGTATCTTTGCAGGCAATTTCTGCCCAGCTAAAAGGTGTGTTGTGTTAAACAAAGTTGCCCTGATTACCGGTGCTTTCCGCGCTATCGGCCACCATCTTGCCCGCCATCTCTATCTGCAGGGCTATCATCTGATTCTACTGGCGCGTGATGCGCAGGCGCTGGCAAGCTTTGCCGCCACGCTCGATCCAGCGCGCATCTGTACGCCGTGGCTGCTGCGCGCGCCGGATGCGCAGGGGATTAAAGTCACCACTCTGTGCCCTGACGTGGTGGATACCGATATGGTGCAAGGTTCAGGACTGACACTGAACGAGATGCTGAGCAGCGAAGATATCTGCCGCGCCGTCGATTTCGTCATGTCGCTGTCGCCTGCCGCCGTGGTCGAGCAGCTGACCATTGGCCGCCAGTATCGCCCGCGTAAACCCGCCTGAGCCAAGAGACTTCATGCTGGAACTGAAAGGGGTATCGCATGCTTACGGTGAGCATACGGTACTCGACAACATTAATCTGCAGCTGACGGAAAAACGCATCGGTATTGTCGGCGGCAACGGCTGCGGCAAAAGCACCTTTGTCCGCCTGCTGAATGGCCTGATGTTACCGAAGCAGGGCGAGGTGCTGGTCGATGGCCTCAACACCCGTCAGCACGGTAAAGCGGTGCGGCGCAAAGTCGGCTTTGTTTTTCAGAACCCGGATAATCAGATTGTTTTTCCGGTGGTGGAGGAAGACCTCGCCTTCGGGATGAAAAATCTTGGCCTGTCGAAGGTGGTGATCCGCGAGCGCAGCGATGCCGCACTGGCGCGCTACGATATGCAGGCATTTCGCCAGCATCCAGCGCACCTGCTGAGCGGTGGGCAGAAACAGCTGCTGGCAATCTCCGGTGTGCTGGTGATGGAGCCGGAGTACATCGTGTTTGATGAGCCGACTACGTTGCTGGATCTGCGCAACAAGCACCGTATCGCCCAGACGATTGCCGAACTCGAGCAGACCGCCATTGTGGTCTCGCACGATCTGGAGTTTTTGCAGGATTTCGAGCGCGTGCTGGTGTTCGATCACGGCAAAGTGGTGATTGACGATGTGCCCGCCGTGGCGCTGAAAGAGTACGTCGGGATGATGTCATGACGTTGAGCGACTATATTCCGGGTCATTCCCCGCTGCATCATCTGCCGCCGGGCATCAAAATCCTCACGCTGGCGATCCTCGGTACGCTGCTGTTTGTCTTCCCGCGCCTTGATGCGACTCTCGGCGCGCTGCTGGTGGTGATGCTGCTCTATCCGCTGGCGCGCATCAGCCTGCGTATTATGCTGCTACAGCTGAAGCCGCTGCTGTGGGTGCTGGTGCTGCTGTTTGCCGTGCAGTGGTGGATGGTCAGCTGGCAGTCCAGCGTGCTGGTGATTGCCCGCCTAGCGACGCTGATGCTGATGGCGGCGCTGGTGACGCTTACTACCCGCACTTCAGAGATGATCGACGCGCTGGAGAAAGGGCTGTTCTGGCTGCGCTTCCTGCGCATTAATCCCACAAAAGTCAGCCTAGCGCTGTCGCTGGCGCTGCGTTTTATTCCAGTGCTGGCGGGGATCACCGCCGAAGTGCGCGAAGCGCAAAAGGCGCGCGGGCTGGATCGCAGCGTGCTGGCGGTGGCGATCCCGGTGATTGTGCGTACCCTGAAGATGGCCGATGATATTGCCGCCGCGCTGGAAGCCCGCGACTGGGATCCCCAGCTGCGCCGTGAGCGCAGCGATGCTGAGAAAGTGAGAGAATAATGTCGACCCGAGATATTGTGTATATCGCGCTGTTTGCCGCGATCACTGCCGCGCTGGGCCTGTTCCCGGCCTTCAGCCTTACGGTGATTGCGGTACCAATCACCGCCCAAACGCTTGGTCCGATGCTGGCCGGGGCGATTGCCGGGGCCAAACGCGGTGCGCTGGCGCTGGTGTTGTTTGTACTGCTGGTGGCAATTGGCCTGCCGCTGCTGGCCGGTGGGCGCGGTGGCTTAGGGATTTTCCTTGGCCCCAGCGGGGGATTTATCCTCGCGTGGCCGCTGGCGGCACTGCTGATTGGCTGGCTGTATCAGCGTCATTTGCGATCGCTAACGCCGGTAAAAGAGCTGCTGATCTTGGCGCTGGGCGGCGTGGTGCTGATCTACTCGGCGGGTATTCCGTGGATTGCGCTGGTGGCGCGGTTGCCGGTCAAACAGGTGGCGCTCGGTTCACTTGGCTTCCTGCCGGGGGATATCGTTAAAGTGGTGCTGGCGGTACTGATTGTGCGCGCGGTGCGCCGGGCGTATCCGACCCTGGAATAATCCCGGCCCCTGTGTAGGGGCCGACACTCTTTTGGTCGGCCCGTTTGTGATGCGGATCCTCGGTTACATGCGCAATAAAATCTTGCCCTGCTCCCCCGACTGCACCGCTTTTACCGCTTGATCAATCTCTTCCAGCGCGAACTCCGCCACAATATCGCTGGCGATAACCCCGTCGCGGATAAACGCCATCACCTCGCTGATCCGGCGCTGCACCAGCGCTTTCTCATGTTATGCACCCACAGGCGCAGATGGAAGTTAGAAAAGCGAATGTCCGGGTGCCTGCGCCGGCACTGTTGCAAAGA
>NZ_MAYS01000150.1 GCF_001756855.1 Candidatus Erwinia dacicola
TAAGGGCGCTACGTTCAAAAGTAAATCTCACCCTATCCGCACCAACTAGTGGTATTATTTGTAGTTAGAATGTTGATTCTATGGCAAAAGGCCATTCCATGAACAGAGAAGAAACGCACTGTGATGTTGTCTAAATTCAACCGAAACAAACACCAACAGCACCTTGCGCAACTGCCAAAAATTTCTCAGTCAGTTGCTGATTTCACCACGCTGTACTCCCCGGCAGATTTTCGCAAGACGCTGTTGGAAAAAATCGCGTCTGCCACCCAGCGCATCTGCATCGTGGCTCTCTATCTGGAAAATGATGAAGGTGGCCGCGCCATCCTTTCTGCACTGTATGCAGCGAAAAAACAGAGCCCGGAGCTGGACATCCGCATACTGGTCGACTGGCATCGCGCCCAGCGCGGCCGCATAGGTGCAGCCGCCTGCGCCACTAACGCTGACTGGTACTGCGAGATGGCCGCGGAAAATCCCGGCTTTGCCATTCCGGTCTATGGCATCCCGGTAAATACCCGTGAAGCCCTCGGGGTGCTTCATCTCAAAGGGTCAATTATTGATGATACGGTGTTTTACACCGGTGCCAGCTTTAACGATGTCTACCTGCATCAGAAAGATAAATACCGTTACGATCGCTATCAGCTGATCGGCAACCGCGTGCTGGCCGATACCATGTTTAAGTGGAGCGATACCAACCTGATTGAGGCCGAAGCTGTGCATCGCCTCGACCAGGTCGAACGCCCAAAAAGTCCGGAAATTAAGAATGAAACGCGCCAGTTCCGACAGAATTTACGCGGCTTTGATTATCAGTTCAACGGCGATGCGAATAACGAAGAGCTGGCGGTAACCCCGCTGGTCGGGCTGGGTAAGCGCAGCCTGTTGAATAAAACCATTTTCCATCTGATGCCCTGCACCGAACAGAAGCTGACCATCTGTACGCCATACTTCAATCTGCCTGCTATTCTAGTGCGCAATATTATCTGGCTGCTGCGCTGGGGCAAAGAGGTGGAGATTATCGTTGGTGATAAGACCGCCAATGACTTCTATATTCCGCAGGATCAGCCGTTCAAAATTATCGGTGCGCTGCCTTATCTGTACGAGATTAACCTGCGACGCTTCCTCAGCCCTTTGCAGTATTACATCAACAGCGGGCAGCTGACGGTACGCCTGTGGAAAGATGGTGAAAACAGCTATCACCTGAAGGGGATGTGGGTGGATGACGAGTGGATGATGGTGACCGGTAACAATCTCAACCCGCGCGCTTGGTGCCTAGACCTGGAAAATGCGGTGCTGATCCACGATCCGCTCCAACAACTCACTGAGCAACGTGACCGTGAGCTAAGCCTGATCCGCGGGCATACCACGATTGTGCAGCATTTTCATGATCTGGAGAGCATCGCTGATTATCCGGTTAAAGTCCGCAAGCTGATCCGCCGCCTGCGCCGTATCCGTATCGACCGGTTAATTAGCCGCATCCTGTAAGCGACTATAATGCTCAAATCCAGCCCTGTTTTTACAAGGCTTTTTATGGGAGTGGAGGGAATTGACGATGCGTTTTTTCATGCTGGTGGTACTGTTGATATGCAGCGGCTGTACTCATATGGCTCAGGATCGGTGGACTGGTCGCGATAAAGCGCAGCATTTTTTGTCATCAGCCTTTCTTTCCGCCGCGGGGAACGCTTACGGCGAACGTCAGAACTGGAGTTCGGGCCACAGCGGCAGCTTCGGCGTGTTGTTTTCCGTCAGTCTGGGGGCGGCAAAAGAGTTTTATGACAGCCGGGAAGGCGGTAGCGGGTGGAGCTGGAAGGATTTTAGCTGGGATATAGCCGGTGCTGCCACCGGCTATGCATTATGGAATCTCAGCCAGTAGTGTAGTACAGTTTCAGCCCTTTACCTCTACGGTGCAGCATCAGCGATACAAGGAAGGCAACGGCACCCATCCCGGAAACATACCAGAAGAAGCTGGTTTGCTGCCTGCCGCTTTCAGCGACAGCGCCACCCAATTGTATTCGGTTAAGCTCTTGCCGGAGCATGGAAGGAGTTCCAGCGGCACTGTTGCAAAGATCTGGCGATGGTAAACTGATGCCACTGTTTAGTTGAAGGAGCAGCACATGAACCCATTTAAAGGTTGACATTTTGAGCGTCATATTATCCTGTGGGCCGTCCGCTGGTACTGGCGTTAACCTTTCGGTTTTGGCTCATGGCATCTCGATGAAACCTACGTGAAGGTCAACGGACGCTGGGCTTATCTGTACCGCGCCGTCGACAGCAGGGGCTGCACCATTAACTTTTACCTGTCTTCACGTCGTCACACCAAAGCCGCCTATCGCTTTATGGGTAAACTTCTGAATAATACGAAGCGCCTGCAAATTCCACGGTTGATCAACACAGATAAAGTGTAGTGGTCAACTAATACTGGCCACAGCATTAGACTGTA
>NZ_MAYS01000151.1 GCF_001756855.1 Candidatus Erwinia dacicola
ATCTTTGCAACAGTGCCATCAATTTTGCGTGGTCATTTGAGGGTTGAGCAAAAAAGAGGGTGACTTGAAGGGGCTGACCTTCTGTTTAAATCGACCCTGTCAACGGTTACGCTTCTTCCTGAATGGTCAGCTGCCAGCCGGTGATGTCATTCCAGTAAGTCTGTTCGCGCTCAAGGTCAAGCTGAACTAGGTTGTTCTGGCTGAAGTAGTTACGCGGGAACGTCAGAGTCCAATGACCATCATCGGTTTCCAGCTTCAGATCCTCAGGTTTAGAAGTCGCCTGACGCTGGTTATTCAGCAGCGTACCTAGGCGTAACAAGAACACCAGCGGCAGAAACTGTTTACGTTTAAACAGCGTCAAGCGCGGCATCTCGTCCACTTTCACCGCCTTACGGTGATAGCGTACCAGCGTGGCGAGCAGTGTCTGCTGATCCTGATTAAACCCCGGCATATTGGTGTTTTGCAGGATATAGGCCGAGTGGCGCTGCATGCCGCTGTGGTTAATCGTCAACCCCACTTCGTGTAGCATCGCAGCCCACTTCAGCAGTGCATCCAGCTGTAGATTGGCCTGCTTGCTGTTCTGGTCAAGCCACTGGTTGTAGAGCAGTTCGGTGGTTTCCAGCACGCGGCGCGCCTGATCGCTGTCGATGGTGTAGTGGTTTGCTAGGCTCTGCGCGGTACGGCTGCGGATATCTTGATGGCGGAAGCGGCCTTCCATTTCGTACAGCACGCCTTCGCGCAGCGCACCGTCGGACAGGCGCAGTTCACGGATCGCCAGCGCATCGAATACGCCACAAAGAATGGCGAGACCTGGCACAAACACCCCTTTACGCTCTTCCGTTAGGCCCGGCAGGCTCAGGGCATCAAACGATTTGTGCTTAATCACCTCGTCACACAGCTTTTCCAGCCGTTCCGGCGTGATCAGCTTATCTTTCTCGCCCATTGCCTGCAGCACTTCACAGGTAGCCTTAATGGTGCCGGAGGCACCGAGCGCATACTGCCAGCCCATTAGGCGATACTGCCATGCCAGTGTTTCCAGTTTCTGCACCGCAGCCAAGCGCGCCCGGCAGAAGTTCTCTTTGCTGATGGCACCGCCCGGGAAGTAGAGATTCGCAAAGCTGACGCAGCCCATGCGGCGGCTCTCGACAAGCTTTGGCTCGAAGTCTTCACCAATCACTAGCTCGGTTGAGCCGCCGCCAATATCGATCACCAGTTTGCGGCCTTTTTCCGGCTGGGTATGCTCCACACCCATAAAGATCAGGCGGGCTTCTTCGTGGCCGGAGATCACCTCAATCGGGTAGGGGATAACGTCGGCGGCATGCTGCAGGAAATCTTCGGCATTAACCGCATGGCGCAGGGTGTGGGTGCCGACGATGGTGACATTGGCCGGGCTGAATTCCTGCAAACGTTCGGCAAACAGAGCCAAGCAGGTCAAACCGCGCTTGATGGCCTCTTCGCTCAGCACGTTGTTGCTGTCCAGCTCGTCAGCTAGGTGCACTCGCTGTTTCAGACGTCCAAGCACCTGCATCGCCCCGTCCACTACGCGGGCAATCACCATGTGAAAACTGTTCGAACCTAGGTCGATGGCGGCAAATTCCTGCGGTTTCGGCGTATTTTTATGGGAAATTGGCATAGTGATTAATCAGGTTGCTCAAGTGATTTAATGTAATCGTAGATGGCCAGCTGGGCGCGGACCTTTCGACGGTTACCGCGTGGAACATAGCGGTTGCTCAACTCTTTATCGACGAAACGGGCCTTCAGCGTATCACGTAACAGGATGGCGATAATATCTAGGATGCGCTGTTTCAGAATAGGGTCAAGGATGGCGACGGCCACTTCGATACGGTAATCGATGTTGCGCGTCATCCAGTCAGCGGAGGAAAGGAACACTTTTTTATCGCCACCGTTATCAAAGATATAGACGCGATCGTGTTCTAGGTAGCGGTCGACGATACTAATTACGCGAATATTTTCGCTGATGCCTTCCAAATTCGGGATCAGCAAGCACATGCCGCGTACCAGCAGTTCGACCTTTACGCCAACGCTGGACGCCGTATAAAGACGGTCCACCAAGCCTTTGTCGACTAAGTTGTTAATCTTCAACGTGATACCGGCAGGAATATCTTTCTGCGCATTGGCGATCTCATTATCAATCAACTGATACAGCATCTTGCGCGAGTTCTGCGGCGAGACCATCAGGTGTTTGAACGTGACCGGGCGATACGGGTTTTCGATAAAGTTAAACACCCGGCGCACTTCATTGGTGATACGCGCATCGGCAGTTAGCAGCGAGTAGTCGGTATAAATACGCGCAGTTTTTTCGTTAAAGTTACCGGTGCCGATATGCGCATAGCGCGCAATCTCGCCGTTTTCATGGCGCGAAATCAAGAACAGCTTGGCGTGAATCTTCAGGCCAGGCGCGGAGAAGATTACATGCACGCCAGCTTCGGTCAGCCGTTTGGCCCAGTGAATATTGGCCTCTTCATCGAAACGCGCCTGCAGCTCCACCACCACGGTGACTTTCTTGCCGTTATAGGCGGCGTGGATCATCGCAAAGATAATGCGTGAGTCTTTCGCCACGCGGTAAATATTGATTTTGATCGCCAGCACCGCCGGGTCAAACGAGGCCTGGCGCAGCAGTTCCAGCACGTGCTCAAAGGTGTGATAAGGGTAGTAGAGTAGCACATCGCGATTACGGATGGCGTCAAAGCCATTACGGAAACGGTCAAACCAGATGTGGCGCAGCTGCGGCAGCGGTTTGTTGACCAAGTTCGCTTTGCCCATATTCGGGAAGCCAATAAAGTCTTTAAAGTTATGGTAACGGCCACCAGGAACAATCGAGTCATAGTTGGTGATGTTGAGCTTTTTACCCAGCATTTGCACCATGGCATCCGGCATATCGCGCTGATAAACAAAGCGCACGGGTTCGGCCGTTAGGCGCTGCTTCAGGCTGGATGACATCAGCTCCAGCAGGCTCGACTCCATCTCGGTGACCAAATCATATTCCGCATCGCGCGTCATCTTCATCGAGTAGGCGTTCAGCGCGTCGTAGTCGAAGAAGCCGCGGAAAATATCACCTAGGCAGTAGCGCAGGATGTTATCCAACAGGATCATCGGCTTGCGGCGGCGCGGTGTCTCCGGCGGCAGGTTAACGAAGCGCGGCACTTTATCGGAAGGGATCTCCAGCAGCGCATAGCGAATATCTTCGCCGCGAATAATTTCCACCGCCAGATAGGTGTAGTCGTCTTTCAGAAACTCAATCAGGTCGGTGTCGTGATTAATCAGGATCGGAGTAATGTGCTGGCGCAGATGGTGCTTAAAGTAGTGACGCAGCCAGCTCTGCTGATTGGGAGAGAGCTGGCGTTCATTAATCAGGAAGATTTGGTTACGCGCCATCTCTAGCAGCAGGTCATTGTAGAGACTGTCGAACTCCTGATCGGCTTTCAGTACGCGCGCCTGGATTTTTTTTAGCAGGTGGCGCGGCGTATTCGGGGAGCCTTGCTCCTCACCGATCAGAATGCGGCGTTTCAGGTCAGCAAAGCGGACTTTATAAAACTCTTCCAGATTATTGGAATAGATACCCAAAAAACGCATACGCTCAATCAGCGGGTTAGTTTTATCGGCAGCTTCCTGCAACACGCGTTCATTGAAGGATAACCAACTTAACTCTTTCTCTACATACAGCTTTTCCTGACCCATTTTTACTCCGTTGGCTGATTCAGGATTGAAGGTATCCATTGTTCTGCAACATTATGGCGAGAGTATGGTAGCATTGTCGAATGCCCGATGAATGTTGATTGTCTTATTAACCACATACTGGCAACAAAGCGGCTTTGAAGCACAATGGAAACTGGAAACCCACTTTGATATGACTGACCGCCCAATTCCCCGCCGGGTGCCGCCGCTTTATCTATCGGCTGACGTGGCGCGTGGTCACGGCATGTGGTGTGATCATTCTGCTGTTCTGTCGCTACCGATGTAAAACTGGCCCACCTGCCGATGTAAATCTGACCGACCCAGGGTAAAAATGGCAGTTTTAAGGCACTGCCAATGATGACATTGGAGACCAGAGTGGAGATGAGTGTTTTACACCGTCAGGGCATGTCGATACGCGCCATTGCGCGCCAGCTTTCATGCTCTCGTGAGACCGTTCGCAGATATATCCGTAGCCCGCTGCCCGTAGCGGATATCCGCTACAAGCCACGCGCACCCAGACCCTGCAAGCTTGACCCGTTCAAGCCCTATATCCTTGAGCGCGTGGCCGCT
>NZ_MAYS01000152.1 GCF_001756855.1 Candidatus Erwinia dacicola
AATCTCCTAACCATGAACTGCGCTGGTTAACCCCGGAAGGAAAGCGCTACGACATGATGGAATTTCTGCGCGGGCTGGGTTGCAGCGAGAACGGTGAAACCACAGTCATGATCGGTAACGGCGGGAACAAAAAAACATGGACTCCCTTTCCGGCACGCCTTATTGCCGTGGCGCTGCCGCCAGAAAAAGCGCAGAGCAGCAGAGCCCGGGTACTCAGCGACAATCGTCGCAAAGGGCGGGTAGATCAGGCAGAAACACGGGAAGCAGCAGGACATGTGCTGTTACTTACGTCACTACCAGAACACGAATATTCAGCAGAGCAAGTGGCTGACTGTTACCGTCTGCGCTGGCAAATTGAACTGGCTTTTAAACACCTCAAAAGTCTGTTGCAAATGGATGCTCTGCGGGCAAAGGACACTGAACTTGCAAAAGCCTGGATATTTGCAAATCTGCTCGTGGCTTTCTTAATTGATGACATGATCTAGCCATCGCTGGCCTTTCCCCCCCTGAAGGCACGACAGAAAAACGAAGGGATAACTCTTTTGTGGAGAATAACAAAAATGGTTATCCGTGACTTACGTGGAGCCATTACCGGGTCAGTCCCGCTGGAAGCGTATGTCGTGAAACTGAAGTGTGTGGGCCATCGCCTCAACGAGCCGCCCAGACGACGTATTCTTCAGATGGTCCGGACATTAAGTTAGCGCCTATGGCACCTCCCCTCTATTAATTAACCGTTGTTACTTGGCCCAGAACGGCGTGGATAGGTTTTGTTGACGCGTGATACGCCAGCATTGCCGCCTTCCGGGAGTGCTGCACGGCCTGAACCATTGCCCTGACGACGTTCGCCGCCTGCAGTCGCACCGTTGCCGCTGGCGCTACGAACGCCACCACTGCGCTGAGCACCACGACCGCGTCCACCGCCGCCGCCTGCTCCGCCGCACTGCTGCTGGCGACCGTTAATGATCGGCTCAGCTTTAATGCTTGGGTCGGGCTCATAGCCTCCAATCGCTATGCGCGGGATTTCACGCTTCAGCATGCGTTTAATGTCGCGCAGCAGCTTCAGCTCGTCCACGCACACCAGCGACAGGGCTTCGCCCACCGCGGCCGCACGGCCGGTACGACCAATACGGTGGACATAGTCTTCCGGTACGTTTGGCAGCTCGAAGTTCACCACGTGCGGCAGCTCTTCGATATCGATACCGCGCGCGGCGATATCGGTCGCCACCAGCACGCGGATCTTACCTTCTTTAAAGTCGCTCAGCGCACGGGTACGCGCGCCTTGGCTCTTGTTGCCGTGGATCGCTGCGGCGGTGATGCCGTCTTTGTTCAGCTGCTCGGCTAGGTGGTTAGCACCGTGTTTGGTACGGGTAAATACCAGCACCTGCTGCCAGTTGTCGCGCCCGATCAGGAACGATAACAGCTCGCGCTTACGCTTCTTATCGACCATGTGAACGTGCTGCGTTATCTGCTCAGAAACGGTGTTGCGGCGCGCCACGGAGACTTCTTCCGGGTTGTGCAGTAGTTTTCCCGCCAAGGTTTTGATCTCGTCAGAGAAAGTAGCGGAGAACAGCAGGTTCTGGCGTTTGGCAGGCAGTTTTGCCAGTACGCGACGGATATCGTGAATGAAGCCCATATCCAGCATGTGGTCGGCTTCATCCAGTACCAGAATTTCCACTTTGGACAGGTCTAGCGCGTTCTGATGCTCAAGGTCCAGCAGGCGACCAGGCGTTGCCACCAGCACGTCAACACCGCTGCGCAGTTTAATCAGCTGCGGGTTGATGCTGACGCCGCCGAAGACCACCAGCGAGCGCAAGTCGAGGTATTTGCTGTATTCCTGCACGTTTTCGCCCACCTGAGCCGTCAGTTCGCGGGTTGGAGTGAGGATCAGTGCGCGCACCGGGCGACGACCTTTCGGGTGCGGGTTGTTATTGCTGAGCAGCTGCAGCAGCGGCAGGGTGAAACCTGCGGTTTTACCGGTACCGGTCTGGGCGCTGGCCATCAGGTCACGTCCAGCCAGCACGACCGGGATTGCTTGGCGCTGAATTGGCGTCGGCTCGTTATAGCCCTGTTCAGTAACAGCGCGCAAAATATCGGCATTAAGGCCGAGAGAATCAAATGACATAAAGTTGACTGACTCCGGATCCACCCTGACCGCATAGCGGTATAGTTTCCAAGGGGAGAGTTGACGCCAAGATCATTCCTGACGCTTGAATGAGAGTACAAACCACGGTGCCTAAGGGACAGATTATAACAGAACCCTACGCTCTAGGGAGTTATTCTTACGCATCTTATTCAAAAATGCGCGACAAGCGATTACAGCGCGCCAGCGCACATCTGAGCGAATGGTTCAGTAAGTAGAGGAAAAAAGTTCAACGCTTTGAAATGGAGAA
>NZ_MAYS01000153.1 GCF_001756855.1 Candidatus Erwinia dacicola
AGGGCTTCTGACAGAAACAGAAATTTCTCGTAAGCACTATGAGAAGTCATGGGGTTCAGAAGCCCATGATGTTGTCGTGAACAACTACGTTCTGACTGATGAAGGTAAAAAGTATTACAAAGCGGGTAAGGAAACCAACGCATTAGGCAAGGACACTGGCGGTTTTTGCTTCGGCAAGGCAAAGGTTGAAACGATTACGAATTTCACCGAGCCGTCCGATGCAATGGGGCAAAAAATATCCCGCGTCAACTATACCTACACGGTTACGGACATTCCTGAATGGGCTAAATCCGACGATATTATTGCTGCAAGCTCTAAGTTAAAAGAAGACGTGGCGTCTGCACAAAATCCGGTCAGCGCAAAAGCCGTATTTGTGTTAACGAATAAAGGCTGGATGCACGAGCGGCTTTTCAACAAACGTTAATCCGAAAGGGTACTTCTGCCACAGTCAATCTGGTTGTGGCAGAACAACAGGAGGGAGTATGGAAAAACAGCCATGTTGTCAACTTTGCGGAATTGTCACCGATAAGCTGTATCGCTTTCAGGAAGATGAACAGCCTGAACGGGTTTATTGCCTTGTGTGCTTTGAGCAACAGACTGATGAACTTGCCACCGACAGCACGGTGGGCTACTACGGCGTAAAACGGCATCCCCGCGCCAGTTTTGCTTTGTTAAAGCGGGCGATGATCCATGCGCTCAACAGCCCGGATGAAGTGCAGCAGAACAAAGCAAAGCGGGTGCTCAGGAAATTGTCCGAGTCGGCAGAACTGATAGCCGATACCTACGGCAGTAACCGCAGCGATGATTTACGCGACGTGCTGGGACGACAGGGGCGACTGGTACTGCTGGACAGTGAGAAAGACATTCAGCAGCAAATCAGCGCGGAAAAAGACGGTTTTCCCGACGCCTCGCAGTGGGCGGAGATTTATTCACGGAGAGTCAATAAATGACGAGCATGATTGAAAACCTGCTGGTGAAAGTATCGAAATCAGTGACCGGCGGCAACCTGCTGGGCTATTCCGATCTGGTCACGGTCGTCGGCCTCACCGACGAAGACCGGGAGAAGCACCCGGAAATCACCCACCCGTACATCATGGTGACGGAGAACAGCGATTACCTGTCCATCATCGAAGTGGCCGGCATCAAGTCCGCATTCAGCGAAAAAGGCTTTACCGAGTATATCCAGAACCTCTCGCAGCTCCTGACCAGTCTGGTGTCAGAGCCGGGGCAAAAAATCAGCTACATTTTCGAGCGTGACCGTGGACGCAACGCCGCTGAGCTGCATGAACTCTATAAGCCGCACGTCAGCGCCATGCGCCGCCTTGATATTCACCTCGACGATATGCTGGAGAATGAGGCGGGTAAATTTGTCATGCACTACGCCACAGAGAAAGCCTATATCGTGCTGTATTCCGCCGCCTGTCTGCTGGATAGCGCGGAAATCAAGGAAGAAGCCGTAAAGAACAATGCCGCCATGTCCGGTATCGAGAAGGTCGTCCGGGGGCAAAATCCCGTACAACTGACGCTCGAAGGGTTGCAACTGGCACATTATGCCTCCCTGCAAAAAATGCTTGAGGCATTCAAGGGACGCGAGAACGGTCTGATTGTCGATATTCTGGACGTGAAGAAAGCCGGGAATATCATGAAAACCATGTTGTGGCGTACCAGCACCCCGAAAGAATGGGAGCCGCGAACGGTCTACGATAAGGGCTGGTTGTATGAGCGGAACAACGTCAACGAGATTGACAATATTATGCCCTCACGGCTGGGCGCTCAGTTCTTATCGGGTGAAATGGACAAAATTATCGACCGCAAGCATGAAATCGTGGAATGCGACGGGAAGTATTACATCAGCATGTT
>NZ_MAYS01000154.1 GCF_001756855.1 Candidatus Erwinia dacicola
CTGATAACGCGAAATACCGGTTTCTGGCGGCCATGATGCTGATGCTGGGGAACCTTCCGGGTGCTCACGCCGCAGGCTGGTTCGATACCTTCAATGAAATCGGGCAGGGGATGCAGCAGGCGAGAAAGCCCGCCATGCTGATCTTCGGCACAATCGGCGTGGTGCTGGCTGGGATGGGGCTAATCATCATCAAGAACGTCAACGACCCGAAAAAGCAGCAGCAGAATCACGGTCGTGGCGTGATGTCGGGCGTGATTTACATCTTCATTGGCGTATGCCTGATTGCGCTGGCCGTTATCATCAAACGTACCGGTGATACCACGAACATTCAGACCGAAATCTGATTCACCCCACCGTCCGGTTCCTGCCGGACGGTAATACTTCTGGAGAAAGAAAACCGCATGAAACCCATTATTACACTGTCATTTATCGCCGCTGGCGCGTTGGCATTGAGCGGGTGTAACGACCCAAAAGAGGCGAACGAAAGCAACTTCAAAACAGCCGCACAGCAGTATCTGGATACAACCTATCCAGAATGTTATTTCAAGGCCAATTTCCCGTTTAAAACGGATGGGTTTGATTTTGGCAATACGCGAGCCGTGCTTAAAGCGCTGGCAGCGAAAGGGCTTCTGACAGAAACAGAAGTTTCGCGCAAGCACTATGAGAAATCATGGGGTTCAGAAGCCCATGATGTTGTCGTGAACAGCTACGTTCTGACCGATGAAGGCAAAAAGTATTACAAAGCGGGTACGGAAACCAACGCATTCGGCAAGGACACAGGCGGTTTTTGCTTCGGCAAAGCAAAGGTTGAAACGATTACGAATTTCACCGAGCCGTCCGATGCAATGGGGCAAAAAATATCCCGCGTCAACTATACCTACACGGTTACTGACATTCCTGAATGGGCTAAATCCGACGACATTATTGCTGCAAGCTCTAAGTTAAAAGAAGACGTGGCGTCTGAAAAAAATCCGGTCAGCGCAAAAGCCGTATTCGTGTTAACGAATAAAGGCTGGATGCACGAGCGGCTTGTCAACAAACGTTAATCCGAAAGGGTACTTCTGCCACAGTTAATCTGGTTGTGGCAGAACAACAGGAGGGAGTATGGAAAAACAGCCATGTTGTCAACTTTGCGGAATTGTCACCGATAAGCTGTATCGCTTTCAGGAAGATAAACAGCCTGAACGAGTTTATTGCCTTATGTGCTTTGAGCAACAGACTGATGAACTTGCCACCGACAGCACGGTGGGCTACTACGGCGTAAAACGGCATCCCCGCGCCAGTTTTGCTTTGTTAAAGCGGGCGATGATCCATGCGCTCAACAGCCCGGATGAAGTGCAGCAGAACAAAGCAAAGCGGGTGCTCAGGAAATTGTCTGAGTCGGCAGAACTGATAGCCGATACCTACGGCAGTAACCGCAGCGATGATTTACGCGACGTGCTGGGACGACAGGGGCGACTGGTACTGCTGGACAGTGAGAAAGACATTCAGCAGCAAATCAGCGCGGAAAAAGACGGTTTTCCCGACGCCTCGCAGTGGGCGGAGATTTATTCACGGAGAGTCAAAAAATGACGAGCATGATTGAAAACCTGCTGGTAAAAGTATCGAAATCAATGACCGGCGGCAACCTGCTGGGCTATTCCGATCTGGTCACGGTCGTCGGACTCACCGACGAAGACCGGGAGAAGCACCCGGAAATCACCCACCCGTACATCATGGTGACGGAGAACAGCGATTACCTGTCCATCATCGAAGTGGCCGGCATCAAGTCCGCATTCAGCGAAAAAGGCTTTACCGAGTATATCCAGAACCTCTCGCAGCTCCTGACCAGTCTGGTGTCAGAGCCGGGGAAAAAAATCAGCTACATTTTCGAGCGTGACCGTGGGCGCAACGCCGCTGAGCTGCATGAACTCTATAAGCCGCACGTCAGCGCCATGCGTCGCCTTGATATTCACCTCGACGATATGCTGGAGAATGAGGCGGGTAAATTTGTCATGCACTACGCCACAGAGAAAGCCTATATCGTGCTGTATTCCGCCGCCTGTCTGCTGGACAGCGCGGAAATCAAGGAAGAAGCCGTAAAGAACAATGCCGCCATGTCCGGTATTGAGAAGGTCGTCCGGGGGCAAAATCCCGTACAACTGACGCTCGAAGGGTTGCAACTGGCACATTATGCCTCCCTGCAAAAAATGCTTGAGGCATTCAAGGGACGCGAGAACGGTCTGATTGTCGATATTCTGGACGTGAAGAAAGCCGGGAATATCATGAAAACCATGTTGTGGCGTACCAGCACCCCGAAAGAATGGGAGCCGCGAACGCTCTACGATAAGGGCTGGTTGTATGAGCGGAACAATGTCAACGAGATTGACAATATTATGCCCTCACGGCTGGGCGCTCAGTTCTTATCGGGTGAAATGGACAAAATTATCGACCGCAAGCATGAAATCGTGGAATGCGATGGTAAGTATTACATCAGCATGTT
>NZ_MAYS01000155.1 GCF_001756855.1 Candidatus Erwinia dacicola
TGTTCTTTCAGGTCGTTGCTAAACGCTATGAGTCAGGCAGCGTGATCCTGACCAGCAACCTGCCGTTTACTCAGTGGTCCGGAACGTTTGGTGATAACGAAACGCTGACGGCAGCGATGCTGGATCGGCTGCTTCACCATGCGCATATCGCCCAAATCAGCGGCCAATGCTACCGATTGAAGGATAAGCTGAAAAGCGGTCAAATCCAGAAGGAAACGAAAGCAACAACGTTCGAGTAATTCAAAGGGGGTGGGTCAGTTTTACTTTGGCAGGGTGGGTCAGAATTCGATCGGTATTGACACATTGCGACCACGGAAGATAAACAGGTGGCCGGAGAACGGGTTTTCATCAAGTGCATGCTGTACCAGCTCGCCCAGACCATTGAACGATTTACGCATATCCGTGACGCCAGCAACCAGCCAGATACGGGTGCCTGACGGGAGGGATATCATTGGCTTCTCCCAGTCAGCTCGCGGAGCCGCACGGCCAGCAACTCTGATGACGGGTTCTCAAGCGTCATTTTGCCGTGACGGAACTCAACATAACAGGAGGTGGCATTCAGCGCTGAGAGCTGACCTGGATCTGTGTTCGTCTCACCTGTTGGCGCTGGGTCAGGTATCACCTCGACAGGCAGCATCATCGGTGATGGTGAGGATTCGACTGTTGCAGGAAGGCGATGTGATATGCGACCCTCCTCCTGCCAGAGTCGTAACCATTTTAAAGATGACGTTATCGTTAATGCCGTTTTCGCGGGCAATCTGAGCAACGCAGGCACCCTGGGCAGGAAACCAGTTCGACCATACGGAGCCTGAAGTTATTCGAATAATTTTTACGAGGATCTTTTCGCTAGGATTGGGTTTCCATACATAGATGTCCGTCTGTAACCTAGTCGTCGCGCCGGCCTGTTGCCGGGATGCTTCAGCGTTATCCACACCTAGGGTAGCTCAGCAGTAGCATCCGCACATCCATTCAGTTGCCACCTTCCTGCAGCGCGAAAACTATTGGGGATTGGAACAATCAGTAGCTAAACTGGGCCCAGATCGGTACGTGGTCAGAGGGCCTTTCCATCGCGCGAATATCGTAATCAATCCCGGTTGCAATGCAGCGCTCCGCCAGCGGCTTACTGGCCAGTACCAAGTCAATGCGCAGGCCGCGGTTATCGTCAAAGCCTTTTGAGCGGTAATCGAACCATGAGAAGCGGTCGTTAACGTCGCTGTTCTGGGCGCGCCAAGTATCGACCAGCCCCCAGTTCATCAAGCGGTCCATCCATTCGCGCTCTTCGGGCAGGAATGAGCACTTACCGGTGCGCAGCCAGCGCTTGCGGTTATCCTCGCCAATGCCGACATCTAGGTCGCTGCTGCTGATATTCATGTCGCCCATAATCAGTACCTGATTTTCCACTTTCTGCTGCTGCTCAAGGTAGCTTTGCAGGTCGCGATAGAACTTCTCTTTCGCCGGGAATTTGGTCGGATGGTCGCGGCTTTCCCCCTGTGGAAAATAGCCGTTAATCACGGTCAGCGGGCCTGCTGGCGTCTGAATGTCCGCCATAATAATGCGGCGTTGGGCGTCTTCGTCATCACCCTCGAAACCCCGACGCACGGCGAGCGGCGGCTCTTTGGCTAGCAGTGCAACGCCGTAATGCCCTTTCTGACCGTGATAAAACACGTTATAGCCGAGTCTCGCCACGTCTTTGAGCGGGAACATGTCATCGCGAACTTTGGTTTCCTGCAAGCCAATAACATCAGGCTGATGCTGTTCGACAATAGCGGCGAGTTGATGAGGTCGAGCACGCAACCCGTTGATATTAAAAGAAACAAATTTCATAGCGCAGGCCATTTAGCGTCGAAAAAGATGGCAGAATGGTAGCAGAAGTCGGGGCGAGAAAGAAATATTGCTGCGATAGATGATGCAATAAATTGTGGCACGAAGCGGGGAGGGGATGTCGAAATGGTTGTGGGGGAAGGGATAACTGCGTCGCTGCGCTCCTTGCCCTACGGACGCCACAGGTGGCATGGTCTCACTGCGTTCGGCTCAAACCTTCTCATCCTTCCCATCAGGAAGATGACTGGGTCGTGCAAGAATGGGATATCCGGGCATTTGAAGATGGTGGTGGGGGAAGGATTCGAACTTCGAAGTCGATGACGGCAGATTTACTGTCTGCCCCCTTTGGCCGCTTGAGACCCCCACCACTGGTCTTACTGCTATGCTTGTTAAGCGGGGCGCATCTTATCAGATGAACTGACGCTGTAACGCCCCGTTAAGAGAAAGCGTTGCGATTGCTATTTTACCCGCGCTGCTGTTTTGTTAAATAAAACAGCAGCATCCGACTACAGAATGATGGTGCGGTTGCTGTGAACAAATACCCACTGCGCCAGCACCTAGTAGAGTGCACAACTCAGCGCACAGCGCATTTTTCTCTACATCGCGCCCTGCATGCATCATATCTTCTGCGGTATAGATATGATCGACGTGGATAACATCTTGCATGATGATGGGGCCTTCATCCAGATTGTCATTCACGTAGTGCGCGGTGGCACCGATGATCTTCACGCCGCCGAAGTACGCCAGCACATCGGCCTCCGCCTCGTCCATCATCTCCGTGACCGCCGGCGCGCTTTTTTCCAGTTGCCCGGCGACCTCACGCTAGGTGGCATGGGCACTTTTCTCATCGGTCTGCACGAACACCTGCTGTATCGCCGCTTTCAGGCCGCTGTGCGCGTCGGAGATGACCAGCTTTACGCCCTCTAGGCCGCGCTCCTTCAGGCTGAGCAGGAAGGCCAGCCAGAACGCTTTGGCTTCTGACTCGCCGATACCCATCCCGATGATTTCCCAGCGTCCGTCCGGTGACGTGCAGTTTATCGAGCAGTTCCGCCAAGCCACCGATCACTTGGTAATTACCAGCTATCCTGAAGGGATTTATCTGAAAGGTTTTGCCTGCCGCGTATTGTGACTTGAAAACGTTG
>NZ_MAYS01000156.1 GCF_001756855.1 Candidatus Erwinia dacicola
CAAAAGTCTGGCACAACGCAGCGACCGGATACCTCGCTCTTAGCCTGTCGACTACCGTGAACCGTGGAGTGCGTCCGACATTAAGAGCGCCGTAGCCTTTTTTAGGATTTCGTTCTCCATTTCAAGGCGTTGTATTTTCTTCCTCGCCTCACGCAGCTCGAGCTGTTCTGGCGTCAGAGGAAGCCCGGCGGGCGTTTTCCCCTGGCGCTCAAGTCGCAGCTTATTCACCCAACGGGTGATAGCCGAATGGCTTACGTTAACTGCCTCTGCGGCCTTAACGTAGGTATAGCCGTGGTCGACAACTAACTTCGCCGCTTCGAGCTTAAATTCTGGCGTGAAATGTTTAGCCATTGGGTCACCTGTGGTGTTGGGAAGGTGAGAATATCACCTTCCGATCAGGTGTCTAGTATCAGTGTGCCACTACATCTGCTATGCGCAATGACGGCTACTACAGCGTGGACACATCTGCTGATAGTTTTCAGCAATTCACATACTGGCATTCTTCTCCCACGTAACTATTTCAACGCTATGCACTCAACTTCAGCTAACGATGGATTGCCGCTACCCCAGCACCACGGGGCCATATTGGCTATTGTACTCGGCATCACGGTGGCCGGGCTGCTGGGCGCGATTGGCCTAGCGATGTTTGCCGCCGGGCTGTTTGCTCTCGCCCTGCTACCCACCAGCCTATCAGACGCCGATATCATCTGGCGCATGATGCTGTGCGGTGCCGGATTTGGTCTGTTCCGGTCACCGAATAATCACACGATTATCTCTTTGGTACCGCGTCACCGCAGCGGAGGAGCCAATGGATTGCCCGGCTATGTGGCTGTGTAATGCACCAGCGCGGGAAACTGCCCGCCAGAACAGTGGAGCTTGAGTACAAAAAATCTATGGTTCCCACCATTTTTGCAACACTGATTTTTGATTAATGGTGGGCTTGCTTAAATCTATCCGGCGTCACGTCACTATGGACAAGGATGCCCGCGCCACGATGAGTTCCGCATCTGATAAGCCTAAAAAAACCGCACGGCTTCAGAGAGCCATTTTTTATATTAGCTTTTCACTAGGTCGATACGCCGTTCATGTCATCAATAATCAGTCTTCGCAAAACCAGATAGGGAACTACTTTATTAACGATTAACCCGTCAGGTAAACTGCGTTACCGTTACCTTTCAAACACGGTTTGCCGGGTCGTTATTGCCCACGCTATTCGGGCCATCTTGTTCGCTAGGGCACAGGCCACTACATTGGAGTGCTTTCGTTCAAGCTGAGTTCTTACCCATTCAGCCAGACTTCCTGACTGATGTTCGATTCTCTGGATAAACAGCCTAGCACATTGAACCAGCAAACGTCGCAGGTTTTTATCTCCGCGTTTACTTATGCCTAAAAGTGTATTTCTGCCGTCCGTCTGTACTGGCGTGGTACCAGTCCGGTTGAAGCAGCGAAATCACGGCTGCTGGCATATTGCTTACCATCGCCCAACTGAGAAGATAAAACGCTGGCGGTTATTGGCCCTATACCCGGTATAGTCTGAAGGTGCTGTCCTGTTTTATCATGGCCCAGTTCCTGCTCCAGCTCTGTTTCCAGTTCAGTGATCTACTCTGTCAGATAAAGATAATGCGCATGTAAACGCATCAGTAATCGCGCAAGATAGGCTGGAAGTTCATTATCAGCCAACACCGTTGAAAGCCGTCTTATAACGGCAATGCCGACGGGCATACTGATACCAAATTCCAGTAAAAAGCATGCATCTGGTTCGTTGTCTTAATCTCACCAGGGATTCCCTAACCCGATGCAGGGCACGCATAGCCTGTTGAGCCTCAGTTCTGGATTGAACAAATCGCATGGACGGGCGAGATGCTGCTTCGTAGATGGCTTCAGCATCGACAAAATCATTCTTGTTACTCTTTACAAAAGGGCGGACAAATTGCGGAGAAATCAGCTTCGCTGCATGCCCTAAATCAGCGATCCGACAGGCCATAAAATGGGACCCAGCGCAGGCTTCCATTACAACAGTAGTCGGTGTGCACGTAGCCAGAAACTCAATGAGTTTGGTGCAGGTAAATTTTTTCGCAGTAATGCCTTGCCTGATTTACCCTGACAATGAATGTGAAAAGAATGTTTGCCGAGATCGATACCAATAAGCGTGACGTTTTGCATGATGGTCTTCTCCATAAAAAACCACCCTGTCAGCGTACCGCTCGCAGGGTGGTGGGGACCATCTCATTAACCGCCGCGAGGGCGGGTTTTTCATCAAGCAGTCAAACGCCGCTGCGCAGCGCTTCAATGCGTTTATCCAGCGGTGGGTGCGACATAAATAGCTCGCTCAACGACTTGGATTTACCATTGATGCAGAAGGCTATCATGCTGCTGGCTTCCTGCGGCTCATAGCTGGTCTTCAGACGTTGCAGTGCGGCAATCATCTTCTCACGCCCGGCTAGGCGAGCAGCACCCGCATCCGCATGGAATTCACGGTGGCGTGAGAACCACATGGTAATAATGCTGGCGACAATACCAAACACCAGCTCCAACACCATCGATACCGCGAAGTACACCATTGGGTTACCGTTGCTGCTGTCTTCCTCGTCGCGGTTACCGGACATAAAGCCCGCTGCCAGCTGTGCCAGAATGCGCGAGATAAAGATCACGAAGGTATTCACAATCCCCTGAATCAGGGCCATGGTCACCATATCACCGTTGGCGATATGGCTGATTTCATGAGCCAGCACCGCTTCTGCTTCATCACGGCTCATGTTCTGCAACAGACCGGTTGATACTGCTACCAGCGACGCATCACGACGCGCACCGGTAGCAAAGGCGTTAATGTCGGGCGCATGGTAAACAGCCACCTGCGGCATGGCAATGCCCGCTTGCTGAGCCTGATGGTCCACAGTTTCCATCAGCCAGCGTTCAGTTTCGTTACGCGGCTGTTCAATCACTTCACCACCAACGGAGCGCAGTGCCATCCACTTCGACATCAGCAGTGAAACAAACGCACCGCCGAGGCCAAACAGACCCGCCATGATCATCAAGCCCATTACACTGCTTGACTGGATCCCTGTTAGGCTGAGGATCAGCCCGAAAACCACCATAACCCCTAGGTTGGTTAACAGGAAAAGAGCAATACGCATCATAAAATTAAACTTCCTCAGTTATTCCGCTTTTTAGCGTACCACCATCGTAAGGTCAATACGCCGATTTTCAAGCACTCTTAATCTTTAAGTGTTTTTAAAGACATAACTTTACACTTTGTGTTACTTTTTGCGCACAGCGCTAAGCAGAACAAGCAGAATAAAAAAGGCACAGCGATTGCTGTGCCTGTTGGGCTTATTTTGCCGCTGCCAGTGTCACTGGCGGCTGCTGTTTTTCCAGCTGCGCCAGGTCGTTGGCAATCTGCACCGTTTCATCCAGATAGGGGTCGGGCTCTTTGTAGTCTTTTGGCAAATCTTCCAGCTTCGCCAGCGGTTTCTTACCTTCCACTTTCAGGCGAGCATTAATGCGTTCTAGGCGCAATGCATCATCTTCTTTGTTCTCTTTCTCGCGCTCGGCAAGATTCAGAGAGATGATATTACGCTTGTCCTTGTTGGCATTAAAGCGGGTGACATCCTTAATGATGTACTGGAACTCAGCATCTTTGGCGATACGATCCTGATGTTCTTTAATCAACTGTGCTTCCAGCGGCTTGAGATCTCCGGTTTTGGTATAGGTAGCAGCAGGAACGCTATCCCACGGCAACGCGTTGTCCGCAAACTTCTCACCGGTATCAATCGCTTCTATGCCGGTAGGCATCAGCAGGTCAGGCGTTACCCCCTTACGCTGCGTGCTGCCGCCGTTGATGCGGTAGAATTTCTGAATGGTGTACTGCACGGAACCCAGCGCCGGCCATTCAGGGCGCAGCATCTGATCGTAAATGCGGTTCAGCGAGCGGTACTGCTGTACCGTACCTTTACCGAAGGTAGGCTCACCGACAATCAGCGCGCTGCCATAGTCCTGCATGGCAGCGGCGAAGATTTCAGATGCCGAAGCACTGAAGCGGTCAACCAGCACCACCAGCGGACCTTTGTAGTAAGTAATTCCGTCGTTGTCGCTATCTTGGCGGATTTTACCGTTGTTATCGCAAATCTGAACCACCGGGCCGCTTGGGATAAATAGACCAGAGAGCGAAACCGCCTCGGTCAGTGCTCCACCCCCGTTGGTGCGCAGGTCGATAACAATGCTGTCAACGTTCTGCTTCTGCAATTCCTGCAGCTGCACCTTTACATCGTCAGTCAGGCCAACGTAGAAACCAGGAATGTCCAGCACGCCGACTTTCTGTTTGCCGACGTTATGTACCGTCATTTTGACCGCGCGGTCTTCCAGACGGATCTTCTTACGCGTCAGCGTCACTGTACGGGTTTTAGTACCTTTGCCAGCAGGCAGGATTTCTAGGCGCACTTTGCTGCCCTTAGGTCCTTTGATCTGCGCGACGACATCATCCAGCCGCCAGCCGATTACATCGACCATCGGGTTGCCCGGCTGACCAACGCCAACAATACGGTCGCCCACAGTAATGGTTTTGCTTTTCGCCGCCGGACCACCGGCAACCATTGAGTTGATCACCGTGTAATCATCATTCATCTGCAGCACCGCGCCAATACCTTCCAGAGACAGGCTCATTTCGGTGTTGAACTGCTCGGTGTTACGCGGGGAGAGATAGTTGGTGTGCGGATCGATTTCATGCGCGAACGCGGTCATCGCCAGCTGGAACACGTCTTCGCTGTTGCTCTGCGCTAGGCGACGTTCAGCGAACTGATAGCGCTTGGTGAGGACTTCGCGAATCTCTTTCTCATCTTTACCGGCCAGTTTCAGGCTCAACTCGTCATACTTCACCTTAGCATCCCACAGGGCATTGAGCTCTGTAGTGTTTTTAGGCCAAGGGGACTTGCTGCGGTCGATATCGATGGTGTCGTTGCCGGTAAAGTTCATCGGCTTATTCAGCACGTAAAGCGCGTACTGATAACGTTCAAAACGGCGTTTTTGCGTCAGATTATACAGATCGTAAAACGCCGAAAGCTGGCCGCTTTTTAACTTATCGCCCAGCGTGGTTTTCTTGTCCGTATATTGCGGAATGTCAGACTCCAGCAGCACATTGTGGCTGTAGTCCAGCAGGTTCAGGTAACGTTCAAAGATTTTGACCGAAAAATCTTGATTGAGGTCAAACTGGCGGTAATGGGAACGGGTAAAGCGGGAAGTGACGCGCTCGCTGACGGTAGCGTGCTGTGCTTCTTGGTGCAGCTGCGGGATCTGGTCTGCACGGGTGATGTTATCGGTCGCGAAGGCGTTGCCTGCAATCAGCAGGCCCGCAATGATGGTGCGTTTAAAAAGAGTGTTCATGCCCTGATTAGCCTCCGTATCAGAACTGCAAGTGTTCTGCACGTACTATCATTGCCAGACCGTTAGCCAGCTGTACCCGGACGCCATCTTTAGAAATTTCAAGAATGGTGGCATCCATCGCACTTTTGCCTGCGGTAACTTTAATGCTCTGACCCACTTGCAACGCTGAGGTGTCGGTAACTGGTTTGCTACTCGACGTTTGAGTCTCTTCTCTTGGTGCAGAAGAGTTGCGTTCAGCCTGCGGACACTCTGGCTTGCTGCGCACTTTACGTGGCTGCTTACCTTTGGCTGCAGGTTTACGAATAGGTTTACGCGGACGACGCGGTGCGGTGTCTTCACCGGCTTTACGTTTTTTCGCTTGCTGCTGTTCGCGCTGTGCCTGCATGCGCGCTTTGGCTTCTTCAAGCTGTTTGCTCGCATGTTCAACATGCTGTTTATCCAGCAGACCACAAGTATTGCCATCAAGGTCAACACGAGTCGCGCCGACTTTGATGCCGTACAGATAGCGCGAGCTGGAAGTATAAAGACGCAGTGCTGAACGAAGCTGAGTTTTACTCAGGTTCATTTCACCCTGCACGCGATCGACTAAATCCTGAAAGATTCCGATCTTCAGTGGTCGTGCTTCGCCTTCGGCGGTAAAGCATTGTGGGAAACGCTCGGTCAGAAAGGCGATGACTTGTTTGGTGCTATTCAACTTAGGTTGATTTTCCATGAAATTTCCTGATTACAACGGGTTTGCCAATCAGCGCAGGCATGAACAGGCGACATTATAATGACCCCATCAGCAATTGCTACGTGATCCAGCGCTTTAGGTGCGTTTCATATGAATAAATTTTTCCACATCCGATCCGGCAAGCACCTAACAAAGCCCGTCAGTCAACGCTTTCAGCCCCGCTTCATCCTCACTATCAAAGTGGTTATATTCAACGCTGTCGATATCTAACATGCCAATAATCTGACCACTTACCACTAACGGCAGCACAATTTCCGCGTTACTGGCAACATCACAGGCAATATGGCCCTAAAATTTTTGTACTGACTGGAGCAGCTTGAATACCATCGCGAGCGTCGTCGCCCTCGAGCCGCAGTTCTTCGCCCGCTTGCTCCGTAGCCTGACAGTCGCAAACGCTGACTCGATAGGAACCGTCGTCCTTATTGAAGCTCAGTGCGCCTTCAGACGACTGTATTGTGCTAGCTGAGAGGCTGGAAGCGGCTTCGCCGAGGAGAGCTGACAGTGCTTCGGGTAGAGTCTTGCGCCCATTTCCAGTCGAAACGCAACAAAGTGAC
>NZ_MAYS01000157.1 GCF_001756855.1 Candidatus Erwinia dacicola
TGCCAGCGAATCCGCTCTCCTGCAGGAGTAAACGCCGTTAAAAGCGGGGTCGGTATTGCGTCTGAGTTCCCTGCTGATGGTAGATCGCGGGAGATCAAGCTCCCTGACGATGGTAGCCGGTTTGACACCTTCACCACGCCGCTTTTCAATGTAGAACCGCTCTTTCTGAGTCAGATGTTTTCCCTGCATGCAACAGGCTCTCCAGTAGGACCAGAACGGAGATTTTATCCGGGTCTGGCCAGTGGGTCACTTTGTTGCGTTTCGAGTGGAAATGGGGCAGTCGATGCCCTTAAATAAGCTCTGATGAACATTTTTTCACCGCATTATCGCATTTAAGTTATTGCATTTATTCTATCGCATATAGGTTATGTCATTCATCGTGTGTCGTCACGTTTTGGTTATTGCGGCAGGGTGTACTCCAGCGCTAGATGGCGTTCTCAGGGGTTTAGACCTTCATAGGACAACCTAAATGCGATACCTCAAGAGCGACAACTTTAAAGCGATATCCGCTTACGCAAAATCAATCCGTTACGCATCGCGAATGGTTAAATAATGCGCTTAACGTACAAAAATTTCCGATCTCCAAACTAACCCCAATATGAATAATCCGCTCTTCCGGGCAGAAATTTGCGTGATATTGCGCCTTTTTTTGTTGCATGATGTGCATCATGCACTTATAATGATTTTAACGTCTTAAAGGAAAACAAGATGATTAAATCATTCAAGCATAAGGGGCTAAAACGTTTTTTTGAAACGGGCAACACAGCCGGGGTGATCCCGGTCCATGAGGACAGCCTGCGTAAATGTCTGGCCTCGATAAACCAGGCTAAAGCCATCACCGATCTAAGCCTACCGTCTCTGCGGCTGCACAGACTCAAAGGCGACCGTAAAAACGTCTGGTCAGTCACGGTCAGGGCTAACTGGCGTATCACCTTCGAATTCACCGACGGCGATGCGTTTATTCTTAACTATGAGGATTACCACTGATGAAAATGCACAATCCGCCCCATCCGGGTTCGCTTGTTGCGGACAACATTGCCGCGCTGAACCTCTCGCTACGTGACGTGGCGCTGGCTCTCGATGTGTCGGCTTCCACGCTTCAACGCCTGACCAAGGAGCAGATCGCAATCAGCCCTGAAATGGCTGTGCGCCTGTCGCGTGTTATCGGCAGTACGCCGGAGTTCTGGCTGGGGTTGCAAGACGCCTACAGCCTGTATCACGCGGAACAGAAGATTGACCTGACTCGTCTGAAGCCACTGTCCGGCCAGACATTCAGCGCCACGGCCTGATCATTTAAAGGAGGAAGTATGTTGATTGTCTGTCGCGAACCGTCATTGCCACAGTGAAACAGAGTGTTCGCTGTCGCGCAGTTTATGGTGTACATGGGGCTGTTTGCCGCCTTTTCCTGCACAATCCTTACAGCGTGACTCCAGCGGTGTTAGAGGGTGAGCTGTTTTTACCTTATCTGCCTGTGCTGGCTCCAGCTTTTATCGGGGTGGTTATCCTTGCCGGAAAAGTCTTTTTCTCCTGGTCCCTGTCGCCCCTCCATGAGGCGGCGGGCTAGTTCTGCCCGGTCTACCTGATCGGCACGCCCGTGCTGTCGGCGTTCTACCTGTTCCTGGCGTGGGCAGGCAACAGGCATAATTAAGCACGGAGATAAACGGGGGCATCCGTAATATTATCAGAAGCGGTTTTGAGCAGCGGACAGAATATCTATTGGCCAGACTGTAAACCGCTTTTATTACGGCACTGTTGCAAAGATCTGGCGATGGTAAACTGATGCCACTGTCTAGTTGAAGGAGCAGCACATGAACCCATTTAAAGGTCGACATTTTGAGCGTCATATTATCCTGTGGGCCGTCCGCTGGTACTGCAAATATGGCATCAGTTATCCTGAGCTGCAGGAGATGCTGGCTGAGCGAGGGGTAAATGTCGATCACCCCACGATTTATCGATGGGTTCAGCGTTCTGCACCTGAGATGGAAAAGCGGCGGCGCTGGTGCCGAGCACGCCATAAAAAGCGTTCATGATAATTTTCTGCGCCTGCGACAGCGGCTTGTTACTCTGTTTTTTCGCCGCTTCGCGCCCCTGCCAGATTTGGTTGACGATCTCCGGCAGGCAGT
>NZ_MAYS01000158.1 GCF_001756855.1 Candidatus Erwinia dacicola
TCTTGCGGATTATGTACAGAATGGCGTACAGCATTACGTGTTTGCGCTGGCGAGCATTGACGCTAACGGGAATATTACCGACCTGCGCCCGAAAGGTTCGCTTGATGACCAGGCTGCGAGCGATGCGCTGAAAGCGCACGAAAAATCACGTAATCATCCGGATGCAACGACCGGCGCGAAAGGGTTTGTGCAACTCAGTAGCGCGACGAACAGCGACAGTGAAACGCTGGCGGCAACGCCGAAAGCGGTCAAGGCTGCTAACGATAACGCGAATAATCGTCTGATCATTGCAAAAAATAACCTCAGCGTGGATTTGAATACGCTGGGTAAAGCGACAGATGCCGGTATTTATACTCAACAGCAAAATGCGTCAGCCACAACGGCTAACCATTATCCTGTTAATGCAGCGGGTACGCTTTTTGTTACACCCTCTGTGTACGGCTGCCAGCAAATGTATATTTCTTACAGCAGCCGTATTTTTGTCCGGGCTTTGACCGGTGTTTTTAATGGCAATGGTCCCTGGACTGACTGGCTTGAGTTCTTCAGTACTAACGGCGGTACGTTATCTGGTTCACTGGCGATTGCCATGAATGCGCCCAATATTGCGCTGAGGAGCACAGGGGACGATACACGCCAGTACATCATGTCGTATAAAAAAGATGGTTCTAACTCATGGTATGTGGGGAAAGCTAACGCTAACAGCGAATCCCTGATGCTGTGGAACTATCAGTCAAATAGCGGCATTGAAATTGATGTAAATGGCCGTATCAGTTTAAGGGCAAACGGGAAAACGGTTATTTTCAACCCGGACGGTACCTTCGACGGTGAAATCATCGGAAAAACCGCTAATAACTTCCGCATTGCATACGGCAACTATGGTTCTTTCTGGCGCAATGATGGCAATAATCTGTATCTGATGCTGACAGATAGCGGCGCTCCTCTCGGGAGCTATAACAGCTTGCGTCCTCTACAGGTGAACCTGAGCACAGGAAATGTAGTTTTCGGGGAGGGAGTCAACGCCACAAAAGGCATTTCAGCGGGATATGTCGGGGCGTATGCATGAGATCAGCAGTACAACACTACAGCCGCTTACTATCAGGATTTTAGCTCTGCTGGAACCAGCGAATATCACCCACTTATTAAGCAACGCGCACGACTGAGCAGTAATGCATGGGTGTTTTCAATGGGTGCCCTGATTAGTGGAACAGTATTGAGCTGGCATTTACATATCCGGGGCAGCGCGGGGCAGGAATATAACCATAAGTGGGACACCAGCGGCAATTACGCCTATCCGGGGCAAGTCACTCCTGCTAACTACGCAAACTTTGATGCACGTTATTACACCAAAACGCTTTCCGATTCGCGCTATTACACCAAAGCCCAGTCCGACGCGGGTTATCAGGCAAAGGGGAATTATGTTACCGGCGTTCGTTTTGGAGCATCGGCAGAATACCAGGAGCGCGGAAATAGTGAGCGTATGACTGGCGGTGCGATGACGTCATTTGCTGACCGGGGAAGTTCAAATTACTGGATCCGTCTTCGTCCGCTCCAGTATCAAATTAACGGCGGTTCCTGGGTTACTGCGGCCTATTCATAAGGAAATGATTATGATGCTAATGAAAAATTTTAACGCAACGACAAAACAGCTTGATGACATTTCAATCATGGTGTTTACCGATGAGGACGGCAACGACTGGTATGAATCGCAGGGTAAATTTTCAGCTACCAGCCTGAAATTCATGTTTGATGAAAAAGGCAATATCGTTGCCGCATCATGGGATGTATCCATGCTGGCACCGGAAAATTTGTCGGTTTCGGAAATCAGAAAAGCCAGCGTGCCGGCTGATTTTTTCGAACCGGGTAAGCGCTGGGTATTTGATGGTAAAAAAATCATCCCGTTTGCTTATTCACAGGAAGAACTACAGCAACAGGCCAGAGACGAGCGCGATCGCTTACTGAGTAAGGCAAGGGAGAAGATTGTTGTTCCCCAGACAAAATTGATGGTGGGGAGAACGCTGACCGAAACACAGTTAAATGAGTTAAACGCCTGGCTTGATTATATTGACGAGCTGGAGGCCGCTGACATTTCCGCATTGCCCGTCAGTTTTCCGGAGGCACCAGAATAATGTGGCGTGAGGCAAAGATCGCATTTACTGATACCATTGCGTCGGTGAGCTGCTCCGTCATTCCCGCGCATCCCTGGGTTTATGGTCTGGGGCAGCAGACAGAGAACGGGGCATATCTCAGTCCCGTTAATGCGATTTCATATCTGGCCGAAACAGGCGGTAATGCGGCAGTGGTGATTATGATGCTCGCTGGCCAGACGCATGACAGCTTTATGAACAGCCTTAATCAACTGGTAGACGTTTTTCCGTCGCCGGCTTTCACTCAGGTAAAGCGACTGGCGCAATCCACCGCAGAACTGGCCATAGAGAAGATGCAGATCCCCGCGAAGTATACCGCTGGTCTGGCTGATGCACTTCCGCTGTCAATTCCGACCAGCAGAGCGGCACTGGCAGCAGCGGCAGTACAAAAAGCCCAGGAAGAAGCCGCCGCAGCTTTAGATATCGGCGCGCTGAAACAGCAGCTGGACGACTTTAGCCGGCTGCGCAATAACCTGCTGGGCGAAATCGCCGGCAGTCTGGAGGAATTGCAGGGTAAAAGCGCCAAAGCATGGGTATTTACTGGCAGTGGTGATTTGGCTACCACGTTGCTGGAGCTGGTCAAGGGCATCCCGCTGCAATCGGCGGTTTACTCTGCGGCGATGATGCTGACCGGCGATAATCTCGACGGCATAAAAGGAATGATACATGACCTCGAACCCGACGCTGGCGCTTAACGGAGAAGCGATCCAGCTGAAAAACATGCGCGTAACCATAACGCAGCAGTTTCAGGATAAAGACCAGTCCGGCCAGACCAGCGCTACGACCAAATCCGAACAGGGGGCGAAGGGAAAGGAGCTGCGTGTATCCGGTGAAGTTCCCTTTAAAGATAAGGCTATTTTGCGCCGCATCTTTGAGCTGGCCAGCGCCACCGATGCCAGCGGAAAGCGCCAGAAATACCGCGTGGCGCATGAGCAGGCGCGGGCGGTTAATTTTCGTGAAGCCACCTTTACCGGCACGCTGGATGCCCCGCAGCAGGACGGGAAAATATCCTGGCTTGTGACATTTACGCTGACCGAGCATATCAGCGTCCAGGAGAAGAAAGAGGCAAGGGCGAGCAGTAAAACGACGGCGAAAAAGCAGGGAGGCGCGGGAGGAAGCGCTGGCCAGTCTGCTGACGAAGATGACGAGAAAATGACGTGGTTTGAGCGAAAAGTCCTGAAGCCCGTCAACGATGCGCTGGGGTAAGGATGAAACCGATAAAACGTCTGTACCTGTCAACCGATGAGGTACATCTCGCTGATGCCAGCCTGGTGCTTGAGCTTAACAGCTGCGGCCGGGGATTTATTACGGCCAAAACTGACCAGGATTATACCGGCAAGCTGGTGCGCCTTAATGTGGGCTATACAGACCTGCTTTTGCGGTGGTTTACCGGGTATGTTGAACGATCGCAGCCGGCTGATAACGGTTTTCAGAGGCTTTTGTTCGTGAGCTGGTCGGCGTGTCTGAACGCCTGTGGCCATGCTCACTTCAGCACCCCACGCTGCGCAGTGTAGCGGGCTGGCTGGAAGAGAACAGCGGCATTACGGTGATGGTTCCTGATGCTGACTACACCGATAAACCGATCCCCCACTTTACCCACAGCGGCAGCGGGTATCAGTTGCTGAATAATCTGGGTAAAGCCTTTGGCATAACGGATTACATCTGGTACCAGCTACCGAATGGCGGGCTGTATGTGGGAGGGGCGGAAAAGTCACTCTTTGCCGGTAAGCCGGTGGATATCCCGGCCGGGTTCAGCCAGGGGGCTGCTGGCGGTAACACCATGACGTTACCCGTTGTTCAGAGCCTGCGGCCGGGGGTTGAAATGAACGGCGAGCGCGTCACAAAGGTACATCTGACTAACGATACGATGGCCGTTACCTGGACACCGCGTAACCGCGCCACCGGCAAGCCATTGCAAAAATCACCGGTACAGCGACAGGTTGAAAGTCATTACCCTGAGCTGGCGTCTGGGCTACACCTGCCGAAGTTCGCCAGGGTCATCGCGCCGACAGAAGCAGTAAAGAGCGGCAACTTTTCGGATCCGTTCCGTCCGCGCTACGCCGTGGACGTGCAGCTGCTTGATGCAGACGGAATACCCGACGCGCAAACGCCCGTTTATTCTGCTGTTCCACTACCGGTACCGATGGCCGGTAATGATTCCGGCATGTACCAGTTCTCGCCTGAAGGTACGCTGGTAGAAGTTGCCTTTACTGACGGCCGGCCGGATAAACCATTTATCCGCCAGACTGTACCGGATGGTACCAGCCTGCCGGATATCAAACCCGGCGAGCAGCTCCAGCAGCAGCGGGCGGAAGTCTCCCAGCGCGTGACGCAGGCCGGCGACTGGGTACGGCAGACTGACCAGACAATCAGCGAAACATCGATGGCCAGAACGGTTAAGGCAGATACGGAAAACCGGGAGCTGGTGAGTCGGGAAACGACCATTAAAGCCACGGATAAGACCAGCGTTATCGGTACGTCTACGTTGATGGCCGGAGCCATTCAGCAGGTCAGCACCGGTAAATTTAGCCAGGCGATTCAGGGTAGCCGGCTGGCCACGGTCGGCGGTAATGATGAACTGGCCGTAGTCGAAAACGCCACCGTTACGATCGGCATGAACCTGACGGAGCAGATTGGCCAGATTCGGAAAAGCGTTGCGGCCGTACAGCAGCAGATTATCGCGCCAGTGGTATGGATAGGTTCCGGCAGCATTAACGTGGCGCAGCTGATGCTGGATACGCTTGATGTGGTCAAGCAGCTGGCAGAACTGACAGCCAGCCACACGCACAGCAATACCGGCACGCCGACGAACGCCGGCGACATTCGCAGCACCGGCACGAAGGCTGACACCCTGAACGGTAAATACTCCCCCGTAATCGGCAAGTAATCCCCATCCCACCCGCTCACCGTAGCGGGTTTTTTGTCCCCCTCTCAAACGCCACAGAACGCCCACAGCGCAGCGCGCCATTACATCCAGACAAAGACACTCCTTTATTCAGCGCAGCGGCGTACGTCTGCGCCAGCGAATCCTGAGCGCGACGAAATAACGACGGAAGTGACGAAAACGGCGCTACACCGCACCCGCCTGCGGTTTTCGTGTTGAAAATGATTTCAGTTTTTCCGGAGGTACAAAACACCTCGCCAGACCTCGCCAGCGCTGGGGCTTTAGCGTCCGATCGCCAACTGAAATGTGTGAAACAGATTTCAAAGATTTCAGTTTT
>NZ_MAYS01000159.1 GCF_001756855.1 Candidatus Erwinia dacicola
ATTTCAAAGATTTCAGTTTTTGGGCGATGGTCGGTAGTGATGTAAAAATACGAAAGCCAGTACAGGCGCGGGTTCGTCGTGGATTACATGATTTTTTACGTAACGGTCACTGCGGGATCACGTATTCGGAGAAGTGTCGCAAGCCCTTTACTGGTGCGGTCTGGGGCAGGGCGGCGATTAAGTGCAGAACTGAAATCTGTTTCACAGGATCGTATGAGGCTTCCAGATGCCTCCTGAGGCTTAAATAAGCTAATGAAGTTTGCATCATCTGTTCCTGATGGGTACACTTGATCTCGTTAGTGGATGTGTGACGCGTTCTGGTTGAGGCTCATTACCTTGAACAGAGATTCATCACTTTAAGCACCCAAAGAAAAAAAGCCTGACCTCACCAGTCGGGCTTTTTTCTTGCCCGTTATTTACTCCAGTCCTTTGATTATGCTTCTGATGCTTCTATAATCGCGGCGTTAGTGGGTGTCGCGTTCTGGCACTGCGCAGGCATGTAACAACGTGTTCAAGTCCTGGCTGGATCACGGGTGGTGCCGCTCCAGAGCTTCAATCAGAGCGCGTCACGCATCCGCTAACAATGCAACACCGTTAACCAGGCAGTGTAAGGGCTTTAACGGTGGTGCCGCGCTCCTGTAGTGGAGCAAACGGATGAAGGGATTTCTTCAAATCGCTGTCATCGCTCTTAAGGCGCTTGTCGCCTTTATTGAGCTAATTCTGGCCTGCTTACCTTAAGTAGTCAGGAAACGTAACTAAGGCCACCGGCTCACCCCCGGTGGCCTTTAACATTTCACAGGCAGGTAACTATTTTGTTGCGAATACCCAGCACTGCACTGGTTCGCCAGTTATTGCACTGTTGACTGCCTGATAACTCTGAAAGGGATCAGCGAGAACGGTCGTGTAATTCTTCGCGTAACTGGTTAATGTCAGGGAAGTTTAGCTTTTGCCTTTCGCACAACTCACGGAAAGAAAACGGCTCAATAGCAATCTGGTTGCTGTCCGGGCTGTGATTGAGTTTTGGTCTGCGCGGGTTTTCCCGCATCTCGTACAAATCCCAGAACTCGTACATCGCATCACCATCGATACGTGGATCGCCAATTTTTGCCGTGGTGTTCTCCGGAAAGTCAGGTAAGGGAGCTTCAACGTTTAGCAGCATGGCCAGTTCCTCCAGCTCCGTATGCAGCAGCTTTTGAAGCGATGGCCGGCGTTGCCTGCAAAGTTGATCCGCAACAGTATGTAAACGTTTGAAAGCCGCCAGACGCTCTTTGATGTTCAGCCTGTGATTTATAGCGATACCTTTCGTCCAGTAGTCATACAGGGCATCATCGCACTCTTGCTGGTACTGCATAACCTTCTCACGGATTTCTGGCTTTACCTTGTTAGCGTTAATGCTCATAAGCTAGCCCGGGAGCTTACGAACGGCCATACAAACCATATTCTGCGGTACTCCATCCGGGGGGATCACCATTTGGGTGATCCCCCCTGCAAAGCGCTGCCTAAGCCGCATATGCTGGCGACTCCAGGCCAAACCCATTCCCTCGACAACATGCTTCATAGCGACATAGGGTTCGCCTTTGTACTCAACTATGTACAGCTTATCCTCATGAAAATTAAAAGGAAAAATATCTTACTGATTCATCGCTAACATTCCATCCGGTGAATGTGGGTACAACAACAGCTTCTGAGAGCGACTATATCCCCGGCAGACCCGTTATGCCAAACCGTACATAAACACCACGTAGATATAACAAACTAACCAACAAATCAGGGTGTTTTTTAGCCAATACTGATATTTTCAAAATTTGAAGGGGGGCATCGGAAAACCGTCATAAACGTCACAATATTTAAAGTTATCTTCTATCTATATGATATATAAATATAAATTAGCATATCTATAACCATCACAAAAGCATTACAGAAGCATCACAGTGTGACGGTCTTAAATCATCACAACTCTGTTTTTTAACTTATTGAATTTATTGAGTGTGACGGTTTGTGTTGCGTTTTGTGATGGTTTTACCGTCACAACATTAATTCAATAAAATCAGGTGGCTACTTGCTGTTTTTAATGGCTGTGATGGTTGTGACGGTTTTCCGATGGCCGACTTAAATGGGTAGAGTCTTAGGACGTGGTGTAAATTTGGAAGGATGGTGAGAGCCATTGGCTTATCCGGTAAGGTAATGGTTAATTAGACAATTATCTCAGAAGGAGTCAACCGATGGCCGACAACAGCATGACATTCAGCAACACCCTGATGCAACTCGGCGGCGAGGACTTTCTGCGTGAACTCACCGAATTTATGCTCAACCGCATCATGGAGGCCGATGTCACTCAGCGCATCAACGCAGAGCCTCATGAGCGCAGTGACGAGCGGGAGACCTACCGTAACGGCTACCGTGA
>NZ_MAYS01000160.1 GCF_001756855.1 Candidatus Erwinia dacicola
GTAAGGGCGCTACGTTCAGTTACTGATACTTGACGATCTTGGGCTGGAACCCCTGACGACGGCACAGTGCAATGATCTTCTTAAAATCGTAGAGGACCGTTACGGGCAGAGCAGCACGATAGTGGTGAGCCAGTTCCCGGTAGATAAATGGCACGGGTTAATGGAGAACCCGACAACAGCGGGTGCAATCCTGGACAGAGTAGTGCATAACGCCCACAGGCTGGTGCTTCAGGGAAAATCGATGAGGAAATGTAATCTGGCAGTAGAAAGCGAGAAAAAACCAGGTTAAAAAGCAGCAGAGAAAGTTAGTGCATCCCGGCTGATCAAACAGATGCGAAACAGTGATCGAACTTCAATGCCGATCCGTGATCGATCAAAGCGGAATACGCACGAACATCTGGCTGCCGATCGACTGCAGGTGCCGCATCACGGCAGCAGGACATTGTCCTCGCCACCTTTTCTGCGCGCGGTCAATCCCCATGTGGCGGTGGCTTCCGCTGCCCGTTATAACGCTTGGCGTTTGCCTGCAGTACAAATTATTCGGTGCTATAGCAAAAATCACGTCGAATGGCGCGATGCCGCCCTTTTCGGATAGCTGAGCGCGCGGTTTTATGGTGATAACTGGCAAGCATTAGAATTAAGAGAACAAATAATGAACCGTTGGTAACATCAGTGGTTTGGCGTACTCCACGATTCCAGCTAGAATAAGCGGCTATTTCATCTAAAGCTGGTTAAATAATGCATCTGGATAAAGATCTCTCCACTTGGCAGACATTCCGTCGTCTCTGGCCAATGATTGTGCCATACAAGGCTGGGTTGATTGTGGCAGCAATCGCGCTGATCTTTAACGCGGCAGGCGATACACTAATGCTGTCACTGCTGAAACCTTTACTCGATGATGGTTTTGGCAAAGCGGACAGTTCCGTACTGCTATGGATGCCGCTTGCTGTAATGGGCCTGATGCTGATCCGGGGCGTTACCAGCTATGTTTCCAGCTACTGTATCTCCTGGGTATCCGGTAACGTGGTAATGGGCATGCGCCGTCGCCTGTTCAGCCATATTATGGGCATGCCGGTCGCCTTCTTCGACCAGCAGTCTACCGGGACTCTGCTGTCACGCATCACCTATGATTCTGAGCAGGTTGCCTCATCCTCCTCCAGCGCGCTGGTTACCGTGGTGCGTGAAGGGGCTTCGATTATCGGCCTGTTTATCATGATGTTTTACTACAGCTGGCAGCTGTCGCTGATCCTGATTGTTCTGGTACCGATCGTTTCGTTCGCGATTCGTATGGTCTCCAAGCGCTTCCGCAATATCAGTAAAAATATGCAAAACACCATGGGGCAGGTCACAACCAGCGCTGAGCAGATGCTGAAAGGGCATAAAGAAGTGCTGATTTTTGGCGGCCGGGAAATAGAAAGCCAGCGCTTTGATACCGTCAGCAATCGGATGCGTCAGCAGGGTATGAAGCTGGTTTCCGCTTCATCGATCTCCAACCCGATTATTCAGCTGATTGCCTCTCTGGCTCTGGCCTTTGTGCTGTATGCCGCTAGCTTCCCAAGCGTGATGGAAACACTGACCGCCGGTACGATTACCGTGGTGTTCTCCTCCATGATCGCGCTGATGCGTCCGTTGAAATCGCTGACAAACGTCAACGCGCAGTTTCAGCGCGGCATGGCTGCCTGCCAGACCCTGTTCTCGATCCTCGACAGCAAGCAGGAAGTGGATACCGGTAAGCGCACCATTGAGCGTGCGAAAGGCAATATTGAATTCCGCAATGTAACCTTCAGCTATCCAGGGCGCGATATTCCCGCAATGCGCGACACCAATCTGAGCATTCCTGCAGGTAAAACCGTGGCGCTGGTTGGCCGATCTGGCTCCGGTAAATCCACCATGGCGAGCCTACTGACGCGCTTCTATGATATCCAGCAGGGTGAAATCCTGATGGACGGTTACGATCTGCGCGAATACACCTTGGCATCACTGCGTAACCAAGTGGCGCTGGTATCACAAAACGTCTACCTGTTTAATGAAACCATTGCCAATAACATCGCCTATGCGCGTCACGAGCAGTACAGCCGTGCCGATATCGAAAAAGCGGCTACCATGGCGCATGCCATGGACTTTATCGGCAAGATGGATAAGGGACTAGATACGGTGATTGGTGAGAATGGCGTGCTGCTCTCCGGCGGTCAGCGTCAGCGTATTGCCATTGCCCGTGCGCTGCTGCGCGACTGCCCAATCCTGATTCTGGACGAAGCGACCTCCGCGCTGGATACCGAGTCCGAGCGTGCTATTCAGGCCGCACTGGATGAACTGCAGAAAAACCGTACTTCGTTGGTGATTGCTCACCGCCTGTCCACTATCGAGAAAGCCGATGAGATCGTGGTTGTCGAAGATGGCTTGATCGTCGAACGCGGTAGCCACGAAGTGCTGCTGGCGGAACGCGGCGTGTATGCCCAGCTGCACAAGATGCAATTTGGTCAATGATCGAACGCATCTGGAGCGGACGCTACACGCTTTACCTGCTGCTGTTGCCTTTCAGCCTGTTGTACGGGCTGATTAGCAATCTGCTGCGCCTCAGCTACAGCTGGGGATGGCGTAAGGCGTGGCGCGCCCCGGTTCCCGTGGTGGTGGTAGGCAATTTGACCGCCGGTGGCAATGGCAAAACGCCGGTGGTGATTTGGCTGGTGCAGGCGCTGCAGCAGCGCGGGTTGCGTGTCGGCGTGGTGTCGCGCGGCTACGGTGGCAAAGCTGACAGTTATCCGCTGGTGCTGGGGCCGCAGACGGCTACCGCCGAGGCGGGCGATGAACCGGTGCTGATTTACCAACGCACCGGCGCGCTGGTTGCGGTGGCTCCGGTACGTCGTCAGGCGGTTGAAGCGCTGGTCAACGGCGGGCAGGTGGATATTATCGTTACCGACGATGGGCTGCAGCACTACGCGCTGGCGCGGGATATCGAAATTGTGGTGATCGACGGCCAGCGGCGTTTTGGCAATGGTTGGTGGTTACCTGTCGGCCCAATGCGCGAGCGCAGCCGCCGCCTCAACAGCGTCAGTGCGATTATCACCAATGGCGGCACAGCGCAGCCTGGCGAGCTGGCGATGCAGCTGGTGCCGAGTATGGCGGTCAATCTGCAATCGGGCGAGCAGCGCCCGGTGGCCGAACTGAAGAATGTGGTGGCAATGGCTGGCATTGGGCATCCACCGCGCTTCTTCAACACCCTGCGCCAGCAGGGGGTGACGCTGGAGAAAGAAGTGGCTTTTGCCGACCATCAAAACTACAGCGCCGACGCTCTAAATGCGTTGATCGGCTCCGGGCAAACGCTCCTGATGACCGAAAAAGACGCGGTGAAAGCGCGCGCCTTCGCCGCCGCTGACTGGTGGTATTTGCCGGTGGATGCACGGTTACCACCGTCTGAGTCCGCTGTGTTACTTAACAAAATCAGTGCATTAATTCCTCGCTAAATTCTCCGTAATCACCGACTAAACGCTACACTGAAGCCATCTGAATTTTATGGATGGCACTATGACGGGCACTGTTGCAAAGATCTGGCGATGGTAAACTGATGCCACTATTTAGTTGAAGGAGCAGCACATGAACCCATTTAAAGCTCGACATTTTGAGCGTCATATTATCCTGTGGGCCGTACCGCTGGTACTGCAAATATGGCATCAGTTATTGTGAGCTGCAGGAGATGCTGGCTGAGCGAGGGGTAAATGTTGATCACACCACGATTTATCGATGGGTTCAGCGTTCTGCACCTGAGATGGAAAAGCGGCGGCGCTGGTACTGGCGTCAACCTTCCGGTTTTGGCTCATGGCATCTCGATGAAACCTACGTGAAGGTCAACGGACGCTGGGCTTATCTGTA
>NZ_MAYS01000161.1 GCF_001756855.1 Candidatus Erwinia dacicola
TGCTGGGATAACGCCCCTATGGAGCGGTTCTTCCGGAGCCTGAAGACCGAATGGGTGCCGACGAAGGGCTATAACAGCTTCAGCGAAGCCCAGGGCGCGATAATCCGCTATATAACGGGATATTACAGCGCTATCAGGCCCCATTGGTATAACGGTGGTCTGACGCCCAACGAATCTGAGCGGCTGTACTACTTACAGTCTAATGCTGTGGTCAGTATTAGTTGATACAGTCTTTGAAAAATAAGACTTTCAATAACACGAAAGGCTAACTCATCAATATCTTTGCAACAGTGCCATTTACACCACCTTGACGGACTAGACCCGCTTTTCCGGTTCGCCCGTTAGCTATTAATAGACTTGACGGACGTCGACGCGCAGCTCTTTCGGCACTTCAAACACGATATTCTCTTCGCGGCCAATCAACTCGACAGCATCGACGCCGCCCAGCTCATTGAGACGCTGAATCACCTGCTGCACTAGAATATCCGGCGCGGAGGCACCGGCGGTCACGCCAACACAGCCGACGCAGCGCACCCACTCTTCCTGAATATCATCAGCCGAGTCGATCAGGCGCGCCAGCTTACCGGCACTCTGTGCCAGCTCCGCTAGGCGGTTAGAGTTTGAGGAGTTCTTCGAACCGACCACCAGCACCACGTCCGCATCGCGTGCAAGCATGCGCACCGCTTCCTGACGGTTGGTGGTGGCGTAGCAGATATCGTCCTTGCGCGGGCCAACAATCTTCGGGAAGCGCTCACGCAGGGCGTCAATCACTTCGTAGGTATCATCCACTGACAGCGTGGTCTGCGTCATAAAGCACAGGTTATCTTCATCCTTAACCTGTAGCTTCCAGACATCCGCAGGCGTTTCAACCAGATACATGCCGCCCTTCGGATTGCTGTACTGCCCCATGGTGCCTTCCACTTCCGGGTGTCCAGCATGACCAATCAGGATAGCCTCGGTGCCTTTTCGGCTGGCGCGCGCCATTTCCATATGCACTTTGGTCACCAGCGGACAGGTGGCATCGAACAGCATCGTCAGGTCGCGTGCTTTGGCTTCCGTACGCACCGCCTGGGAGACCCCGTGCGCAGAGAAGATCAGGATCGACGCGTTCGGCACTTCACCGATATCTTCAATAAAGATTGCCCCGCGCTCGCGCAGGCTGTTCACCACGTAGCGGTTATGCACCACTTCGTGACGCACATAGATCGGCGCACCGTACATTTCCAGCGCGCGCTCGACAATACTGATAGCACGATCAACGCCTGCGCAGAAACCGCGCGGGTTAGCTAACAGGATCTGCATTTCTAGTTTTCAGTACCGAAGCGATCTCCAGCACTTCTACGTCAAAGTGAATGGTCTGCCCGGCAAGCGGATTGTTGAAATCCACGGTGGTGGAATCCCCGGAGGTCTCACGGATCACCCCCGGCATTTCGTTACCGTCCATGCCGCTGAACAGCATGATGGCGCCGATGTCCGGCTCTCCAGCCTCAATAAAATCGCGGCGCGAGAAGTACTGCACCAGATCCGGGCTGACACCGCCAAACGCGTGGACCGTTTCCAGCGCGAACGCCGCTTTCCCGCCAACCGGCAGGCCCAGCAGATGGTTTTCCAGCCCCTCTGACAGGCTGCCATCGCCGAGGCAAAACAGCGCAGGTTTACCGTTGCTGCGCGTTGACTCTGCCGTGGAACCATCCGCCAGCTTTAAGGTGAAATGCACCAGCACTGCGCTGCCATGCTGTACAGAATCAGTCATGCCTTATCCTTTATTCTTAGCCTGTTTGCTGGCCGGGATGATAAACCCTTCCAGCACGATCAGCGCGGCACCAATACAGATACCGCAGTCGGCAATATTAAACGTGGCGAAGTGCCACTCACCGACGTAGAAGTCGATGAAGTCCACCACAAAGCCATGATATGCCCTGTCGAACAGGTTACCCGATGCGCCACCTACAATCAGCGCATAGGCGATGTTATTCAGTTTATTGCTCGCTGCCGTGCGGTACATCATCACCAGCAGCACTACCACAATGGCAATGGCAATGCCGGCGAAGAACCAGCGCTGCCAGCCACCTTTATCGGCGAGGAAGCTGAATGCCGCGCCGTAGTTGTGAGCATAAAAGAAGTTGAAGAACGGCATCACGGATATCGATTCGTGCAGCACCAGATTATTCATAATCCACTGCTTGCTGGCGAAATCGATGCCAATCACCACAATCACCAGCCACAGCCAGCGTAATCCGGTTGAGAGAACAGACCTGTTCATCATGCAAACTTACGCTGTTCGCCGCTGCCCGCGACGTTAGAGGCACAGCGGCCACAGACGTCAGCGTGTTCAGCGATGTCGCTAGTGTAATGCCAGCAGCGTGGGCATTTCTTGCCATCTGCTTTATGCAAGGCAATTTTCAGACCTTTCACCACCTCGCTCTGCTGCGTTTCATCCGTTGCCAGAGCGTAATCCGCCACCTGTGCACCGGAGGTCAGCAGCACAAAGCGCAGCTCTTCACCTAGGCTGGTCAGCTTAGCAGCCAGCGCGGCATCGGCATACAGCGTGACGCTGGTTTCCAGCGAGCTACCGATACGCTTATCGGCACGCGCCTGCTCGATCACCTTGTTGACTTCGCCGCGCACTTTCAGCAGCTCCGCCCAGTAGGCATCGTTCATCGGTTCGTTATCCGCTAGGCTGAACAGCCCGTCGAACCACTCTTCGGTGAACACATACTGGCTACGTTTACCAGGCAGGTAGCCCCAGATCTCATCCGCAGTGAAGGACATAATCGGCGCCATCCAGCGCACCAGCGCTTTTACGATATACCACAGCGCGGTCTGGCAGCTGCGGCGCGCCAAACCATCGGCTTTGGCGGTGTACTGGCGATCTTTAATGATATCTAGGTAGAAGGAGCCCATTTCGACCGAGCAGAACTGCATCAGGCGCTGGACCACTTCATGGAAGTCATACGCTTCATAGGAGGCAACGATATCGTTCTGTGCAGCCAGCGCGCGGCCAACAGCCCAGCGGTCAACCACCACCATCTCTTCCGGTTTCACCATGTCGGTTTCCGGATTGAATCCCGCGAGGTTGGCCAGCAGGAAGCGCGCGGTGTTACGGATACGGCGATAGCTATCGGCAGAGCGCTTGAGGATCTCGTCGGAAACCGCGATCTCGCCGGAGTAGTCGGTTGATGCCACCCAAAGGCGCAGAATGTCAGCGCCCAAATTGTTCATCACGTCCTGCGGGCTCACGGTGTTGCCCAGCGATTTGGACATCTTGCGGCCTTGGCCGTCGACGGTGAAGCCGTGGGTCAGTACCTGGCGATAAGGCGCTTTGCCCTTCATCGCGGTCGAGATCATCAGCGATGACATAAACCAGCCGCGGTGCTGGTCAGAACCTTCCAGATACATGTCCGGGGTATGGCTACCAAACTCTGGGCGTGCATCCACTACCGAGTAGCTAGTTGAACCGGAGTCAAACCACACGTCCAGCGTATCCTGCACTTTGACGTAGTTATCCGCGTCGGCACCCATCAGATCGTGTGGATCGAGATCCCACCACGCCTGAATGCCGTCCTGCTCTACCCATTTGGCGACTTTCTCCATCAGCTCCAGCGAGTCCGGGTGCAGCTGCTCGGTGTCTTTATGCACGAATAGCGACATCGGCACGCCCCAAGTACGCTGACGCGATATGCACCAGTCAGGACGGTTGGCGACCATCGATTCGATACGCGTCTGGCCCCAGTTTGGGCTCCACTGCACGCCTTTGATCTCTTTCAGCGACTGTGCACGCAGGCCTTTCTGATCCAGGCTGATAAACCACTGCGGGGTAGCACGGAAGATGATCGGGGTTTTGTGACGCCAGCAGTGCGGGTAGCTGTGATGCAGTTTCTCCACATGCAGCAGCGCATCCTTTTCACGCAGCAGTTCAACAATCAGGTCGTTGGCTTTAAAGACGTTAACCCCGTCAAGGCTAGGGTAAGTGCCCGGCAGGAAACTGCCGTCCGGGCTGACCGGATTCGCCACTTCGATACCGTATTTCTGCCCGATGACAAAGTCGTCCGGGCCGTGGCCTGGCGCCGTGTGTACCGCACCGGTACCCGCATCCAGCGTCACATGCTCACCCAGCACCACCGGGGAAGCGTGGCCGAGGAACGGGTGCTGGAAGCCCATCAGCTCCAGCTCTGCGCCTTTCACTTCGCCCAGCATGCTCCATTCGGCAATACCGGCACGCTTCATTACGCTGTCGACTAGGTCTTTCGCCAGGATAAGCGCACGACCGTCGATCTGGACCAGTTGATAATCAAACTCAGGGTGCAGGGAGATAGCGCGGTTTGCCGGCATGGTCCACGGGGTGGTGGTCCAGATCACAAAGGCAATCGGGCCGTTGACCGTAGCAGCGCCAAATTTGGCGGCAACCGTGTCTTTATCAACGGCGTTAAAAATCACGTCGATAGACGGTGATGTTTTGTCGTAATACTCCACTTCCGCTTCTGCCAGCGCAGAGCGGCAGTCTAGGCACCAGTGCACCGGCTTAGCGCCTTTGTGCAGATGGCCATTACCGATAATTTTACCCAGCGCACGGATGATGTTCGCTTCGGTGTTAAAGTTCATCGTCAGGTAGGGGCGATCCCAGTCACCGAGCACGCCAAGGCGGATGAAGTCCGCTTTCTGCCCTTCAACCTGCTTTGCGGCATAGGCACGGCAGGCAGAGCGGAACTCAGCGGCACTGACTTTCTCGCCCGGCTTGCCGATCATCTGCTCAACTTTGTGCTCGATAGGCAGACCATGGCAGTCCCAGCCCGGAACATAAGGTGAGTCATAGCCTGCCATGCCTTTAGACTTAACGATAATGTCTTTCAGAATCTTGTTAACTGAGTGACCAATATGAATACTGCCGTTAGCGTAAGGAGGGCCATCGTGCAGGATAAAGGTTTTTTTCCCTTTTTTGGCTTCGCGGATGATGCAGTACAGCTTGTCATCATACCAACGTTGCAACATGCCCAGTTCGCGTTTGGCCAGATCGCCACGCATTGGGAACTCCGTTTCCGGCAAATTCAGGGTATATTTATAGTCACTCATCAGATTCTCGGTTCCGTATGTCGGTTCTGTTTACACTTAAACCGATGCGTTCAGCCCAAAAAAGCGGCGGGCAGTAAGCACATCGTTAGCAATTTGTTCTTTCAGCGCATCAAACGAGGAAAAACGCTGCTCGTTACGCAGTTTGTCACGCAACACCACTTCAATATGGCACCCATACAGGTCCATCGATACGTCCAGCAGGTGCACTTCCAGCTGCTGACGAAGTCCGCCTATTGTGGGACGCATGCCGATATTGGCCACACCGGGAAGCGGTTTATCACCCAGCCCCAGCACTTCAACAGCGTACACCCCTTTCACCGGAGAGACCGTGCGCTTAAGCGGCAGGTTAGCGGTAGGGAAACCGATCGTGCGGCCCAGAGCATCGCCATGCACGATACGGCCTGAAATGCTGAAAGGACGCCCCAGCAGGACGTTAGCCAGTGCTAGATTGTCATCTGACAGCGCGTGGCGAATCGCAGTACTGCTGATTCGCTTACCGTCATCGCAAAAGGTCTGGGTACCAATGACATCAAAGCCATACTCGACGCCAGCCTTCTGTAATAACAGGAAATCACCCCGGCGACCAGCGCCAAAGCGGAAATCATCCCCGACGGCCAGAAACTTTACATCCAGCTTATCGACCAGCAGATCGGTGACAAAACTTTGTGCCGTATGGGCAGCAAAGCGGCGGTCAAAGCGCACGGACAGCACGGCATCAACGCCCGTCTGCTGGAGGTAGCGCACTTTCTCGCGCAGGCGCGTCAGGCGTGCCGGGGCCTTATCCGCTGCAAACAGCTCCAGCGGTTGAGGTTCAAACAGCATTACCATTACCGGCAAGTTGCGCTTACGCCCCTCTTCGCACAGCTGTGCCAGCAGCTCCTGATGGCCGCGATGTACGCCATCGAAGTTGCCGATGGTCAGTACGCAACCGCAATGCTGCTCTCTAAGGTTATGTATGCCGCGGATAAACTTCATGGCTGGCTCAAATTTGTGGAAATCGGCGGATTATACCTTGTACAGCTAGGAAGGTTAACCCGTGATTCATCACTTTCATGCTATACCCGCGCCATTTCGTTCAGTATGGTGCTAATCCTGAGTGTATTGATATTTTTCTTGTGATTGAGCTGTATTCGCCATGCCGAAGCTGATAGAATCCTGCGCCATCGAAAGAAACGTAACCAAGTGCCATTGTTTCATTGGCGCTTATTTGCACAAATCCATTGACAACCGAAGGCGAAAAGGGCACATTCCTCAGCCTTTGAATTGTCCTCATAGAACTATTTGGGAGTTGGACCTTGGCTAATATCAAATCAGCTAAGAAACGCGCTGTAACGTCTGAGAAACGTCGTAAGCACAACGCTAGCCGTCGTTCAATGCTGCGTACTTTTATCAAGAAAGTTTGCGCGGCAATCGCTACTGGCGATAAAACTGCTGCGCAGAACGCATTTAACGATATGCAACCAATTGTGGACCGTCAGGCAGCTAAAGGCCTGATCCACAAGAACAAAGCTGCACGCCATAAAGCTAACTTGGCTGCACAGATAAGCAAACTAGCTTAATGTCAGCTTGTTAATCGAAATTTAATAAAGAAACCGGCTTGGCCGGTTTCTTTATGCCGAAAATTTAGCAAACCGATCAGGAATCCCAAATCGCACCATGGGCCGCCACCCTGCACGCTTTACAGCCCCCGACAACATAGTCCGTCATCTTACGATCAGCGATGCTGATTACCACCTCCGCCCCGCTCTCTTCTACCCTCTGTAACGTCAACTGCAGCAAATCAGGTTTACCGTGTGCATCAATATCCCAGATCAGCACGTCAGGCTGAATACGAATGATTTTATCAACAAAACAGTCGCCGTAGGTCAGACGCGGATTACGCGTCGACCAGATTAAGCGCCGGGATTTGCCTAGTGCAATCAGATGCGGCAGCAGCGGGCCAATACCGCTGCCGGTGGCAACGTACACTACCGAGTGAAAAATTTTCCCTACGCCCGGCGTCGGCAAACCTTTAAACCACACCTGATCCGGCGGCGAATCGATAAAACGCCCGGTCTAGTCACCCGGCGCGCGAGATCAGCATGCGGCAGCCCAGGCCGCTGCCGAGGGGAATGTTGGCAAAGGCGTGCCACTCATCCAGCGGCTCGCGATTGATAGCAAATGACGAGTCGGGGAAAGTAACCAGCGGTGGTGCTCTGACGGCTTCGAGTCCACCGGTGATAATGGGGAAAAACTGCGTGTAACGTTCGCGCTGGACTGTTGCGACAGAAAAGCCATAGACTGACTGGGCAGCGAGTACCGGAGACTACGACAAGTTCAAGTAACCGTTTCTGTTTGTACTGACT
>NZ_MAYS01000162.1 GCF_001756855.1 Candidatus Erwinia dacicola
TCAAGCTTGCAGGGTCTGGGTGCGCGAGGCTTGTAGCGGATATCCGCTACGGGCAGCGGGCTACGGATATATCTGCGAACGGTCTCACGAGAGCATGAAAGCTGGCGCGCGATGGCGCGTATCGACATGCCCTGACGGTGTAAAACACTCATCTCCACTCTGGTCTCCAATGTCATCATTGGCAGTGCCTTAAAACTGCCATTTTTACCCTGGGTGGGTCAGATTTACATCGGCAGGTGGGCCAGTTTTACATCGGTAGCGACAGCTAGGCTACCCGGTAGTGCCGATGATTGTACTGGTGCTGGTTGTGGTGTGTGGTGTGTAGTGTGCCTGATCGTGATGCTGTGGTTTAACGCGCTGATTGGCGCTGTTTTTGTCGGCCTGATGGCGATCGGGTATCTGTGGTTCCTGATGACCAAAAGTCACCGCGATAATGCCCCGCACGACGTGATGCTGCAGGGCGAATAAAATTAGTAACGTAAAGGTCAGACATGTCTGACCCTTCATCAATTACAGCGGCCACAGCCACGCGGCATCGCGCACGCTGCTGGAATCACCGTGTACTGCGCGGCGGATCGGAGTTGCAAATTCGCCGCCAAACCCCCAGTTTTTTACCAGCTGCGGCACCGTCTTATAGGCGCTCAACGTTGCTCATCCCGCCACCCAGCACGATCATATCCGGATCGAGGATGTTCACCACGTGCGCCAGCGACTTCGCCATCCGCATTTCGTAGCGGCTCATCGCCAGCTTGGCCACCGGGTCCTGCTGCTCCAGTCACTTGATAATCTCCGCGCCTTTCAGATCGACGCTGCTCAGCCACTGCTACAGGTATTTATCCAGCGGCTGACCGTTAAGCTAGGTGGAGTTGGTGTTTTTCACCCGCTGCGTAAACGGCGACAGAATGCTTAAGGCAACGCTGCCCTGCTACCCGGTCTCCTGCTCTGCCCGCTTAACCAGCCCGATAATGTTCTCCGCTGTCTTGTCATCGTCATCGCGCGGCGTGGGAACTCGGTAGCGGAACAGTTCTTCCCCTTGGTCAGATAAGGCAATCACTTCTGTTTTGGTGCCATCTAAATCAATACCAATACGCACTTGTTATTCCTCATTATTTGACGGTGAGATCACTACCTTAGAAGGCTGCAGGCGGAAAGGCAATGAAACCCCGACGCCGATTCGCTATCATGCGCGCTGACTTTGAACTCGCGCGCCTTCTTGCGCGCACAGAGAAGGAATGCAGCATGCTGTGGTTTAAAAATTTGATGGTATATCGTCTTAGTGGCGACATTCCGCTGGTAGCAAACGAGATGGAAAAACAGCTCGATGCTTTCTTTTTCACTCCGTGCGGCAGACAGGACATGTCGAAAACCGGCTGGGTATCGCCGATTGGTCCGCGCAGCGAAGATCTGACCCACGTCACCAACGGCCAGATTCTGATCTGCGCGCGCAAAGAAGAGAAAATACTGCCTTCGCCGGTGATCAAACAGGCGCTGGAAGCGAAAATCAGCAAGCTGGAAGCCGAGCAGTCGCGTAAGCTGAAAAAGACCGAGAAAGACTCGCTAAAGGATGAAATGCTGCACAGCCTGCTGCCGCGTGCCTTCAGTCGCTTCAGCCAGACGTATATCTGGATCGACACCGTGAACAACCTGATTATGGTTGACTGTGCTAGCGCGAAAAAAGCCGAGGATACGCTGGCGCTGCTGCGTAAGAGCCTAGGGTCACTGCCGGTGGTGCCGCTGACGCTGGAAAGCCCGATTGAGCTGACCATGACGGAATGGGTGCGCTCTGGTGAGCTGCCTGCAGGTTTTGCGCTGATGGATGAAATCGAGCTGAAAGCGATTCTGGAAGATGGCGGCGTGATCCGCTGCAAAAAGCAGGATCTGGTGTGTGATGAGATTGCCAACCATATCGAAGCGGGCAAGCTGGTGACTAAGCTGGCACTGGACTGGCAGGAGCGCATCCAGATGGTGCTCTCCGACGACGGTTCCATCAAACGCCTGAAGTTCGCCGATATTCTGCGCGAGCAGAATGATGACATCGACCGCGAAGACGTGACCGGGAGTTTTGACGCTGATTTTATTCTGATGACCCGCGAACTGACCGCG
>NZ_MAYS01000163.1 GCF_001756855.1 Candidatus Erwinia dacicola
AAATCAATCAGCAGGATACGCCACTTTCCTCGAATCCCCATACACCATAAATGACCATAATTCCAAGCAAAATGGCCCCCGCAGGAGCCGTTTCTGACAGGTCAGCGAATTATTTCTTTTCCGCTTTCGGGTTTAGCAGGTCGGTGATGCTGCCTTCGAAGATTTCCGCCGCTAGGCCAACCGATTCGTGCAGGGTTGGGTGAGCGTGGATGGTCAGCGCCAGATCTTCAGCGTCACAACCCATCTCGATGGCCAGACCGATTTCACCCAGCAGCTCGCCGCCGGTGGTGCCGACAATCGCACCACCGATCACGCGGTGAGTCTCTTTGTCGAAGATCAGTTTGGTCATGCCGTCTGCACAGTCGGAAGCGATAGCACGGCCTGAAGCTGCCCACGGGAAAGTGGCGGTTTCATAGCTGATGCCTTTCTCTTTCGCTTCTTTCTCGGTCAGACCGACCCAAGCAACTTCTGGCTCAGAATAGGCAATCGATGGGATCACTTTCGGGTCGAAGTAGTGTTTCTTACCAGAAATCACTTCTGCCGCCACGTGGCCTTCATGCACGCCTTTGTGTGCCAGCATTGGCTGACCGACGATGTCGCCGATAGCAAAGATGTGCGGCACGTTGGTACGCATCTGCTTGTCGACGCGGATAAAACCACGGTCGTCCACTTCCACGCCAGCTTTGCCTGCATCCAGACCTTTACCGTTCGGTACGCGGCCAATTGCCACCAGCACCACGTCGTAACGCTGTGGTTCTGCAGGGGCTTTTTTGCCTTCCATGGTTACGTAGATGCCGTCTTCTTTTGCTTCTACCGCGGTGACTTTGGTTTCCAGCATCAGGTTGAACTGCTTACCGATACGCTTGGTGAAGACTTTCACCACGTCTTTGTCGGCAGCCGGGATTACCTGATCAAACATTTCTACCACGTCAATCTGTGAGCCGAGCGCGTGATACACAGTGCCCATCTCCAGACCGATGATACCGCCGCCCATAACCAGCAGACGTTCTGGGACAGATTTCAGCTCCAGCGCATCGGTAGAGTCCCAAACGCGTGGGTCTTCGTGCGGAATGAATGGCAGCTGAATGGGGCGGGAACCCGCCGCGATAATAGCATTGTCGAAAGTGATAGTGGTGGTTTCACCCTTCTCATTTTCCATAACCAGTGTATTTGCACCGGTAAATTTACCCAGGCCGTTGACTACGTTCACTTTACGTCCTTTAGCCATGCCGGCCAAGCCACCGGTCAGCTGACCGATCACTTTCTCTTTCCAACTGCGGATTTTATCAACATCGATCTGTGGCTTGCCGAAAACGATGCCGTGAGCTTCCAGCGCTTTAGCTTCTTCAATCACCTTCGCCACGTACAGCAGGGCTTTAGAAGGGATACAGCCGACATTCAGACAGACACCACCCAAGGTGCTGTAACGCTCAACGATCACGGTCTCCAGACCTAAATCCGCTGCACGGAAGGCTGCAGAATAGCCTGCAGGACCTGCCCCAAGTACCACGACCTGAGTTTTAATTTCTGTACTCATCATGACCTCTTAATTGATTGTCCGGCGGGTCAGGCTTTGAATTTCAACGTCCTTCTTCCACCGGAACGCGTTCACCGCAAAAATTGTTAATAAACTGCAAACCGCGGCGCCACGAATCATTACAACATCTTACAACAAAGCCGGCTTTTGCCAGCCTTGTTAAGGGTTACATCACCAGACGGCGAATGTCGGCCAGTGCATTGTTGATGATGGTGATGAAACGCGCACCGTCAGCACCATCGATTACGCGGTGGTCGAAGGAAAGCGACATCGGCATCATCAGACGCGGCATGAACTCTTTACCGTTCCAGACTGGCTCCATCGCGGATTTGGAGACACCGAGGATAGCCACTTCCGGCGCGTTAACGATTGGCGCAAAGTGAGTTGTCCCGATACCGCCTAGGCTGGAGATGGTGAAGCAACCGCCCTGCATTTCGCCTGCGGTCAGCTTGCCATCACGCGCTTTTTTGGAGATAGCCATCAGTTCACGCGAAAGCTCGGTAATGCCTTTCTTGTTCACATCTTTAAACACCGGAACTACCAGACCATTTGGCGTATCAACCGCCACACCGATGTTGATGTATTTTTTCAGCGTCAGTTTCTGACCATCTTCAGACAGCGAGCTGTTGAAGCGTGGCATCTGCTCAAGCGCAGCCGCGACCGCTTTCATGATGAACACCACCGGGGTGAACTTAACGTCCAGCTTACGCTTCTCGGCTTCGGCGTTCTGCTGCTTGCGGAACGCTTCCAGCTCGGTGATGTCGGTTTTATCGAAGTGAGTCACGTGTGGGATCATCACCCAGTTGCGGCTCAGGTTAGCACCAGAAATTTTCTGGATGCGGCCCAGCTTGACTTCTTCGATTTCACCGAACTTGCTAAAGTCCACTTTCGGCCATGGCAGCATGCTAGGCAGACCGCCGCCAGCGGCAGAAGGGGCTTCAACGCGTTTCACCGCATCTTTCACGTAGCTCTGCACGTCTTCTTTCAGAATACGGCCTTTACGTCCGGTGCCTTTGACTTTCGCCAAGTTTACACCAAATTCGCGTGCCAGACGGCGGATCACCGGGGTGGCATGCACGTAGGCATCGTTTTCTGCGAAATCAGACTTCGCTTCCGCTTTAGCAGGGACAGGGGCAGCCGGAGCAGCACCTTCCACTTCGAACACCATCACCAGAGAGCCGGTGCTGACTTTATCGCCGGTGGCAATTTTAATCTCTTTCACGGTACCCGCGAACGGTGCCGGAACTTCCATTGAGGCTTTGTCGCCTTCAACGGTGAGGATCGACTGCTCAGCTTCAACTTTGTCGCCAACTTTAACCATGATCTCGGTGACTTCGACTTCGTCGCCGCCGATGTCCGGTACATTAACGTCTTTTGCACCGCTGGCCGCAGCGGGAGCCGCAGCCGCCGGGGCCGCTTCTTTTTTCTTATCTTCGGCTGGAGCCGGTGCCGCAGCACAGCCTTCCGCTTCAAAGATCATAATCAGTTTGCCGGTCTCAACTTTGTCGCCGGTAGAGATCTTGATCTCTTTCACCACGCCAGCCTGCGGAGACGGGACTTCCATAGAGGCTTTATCACCTTCTACCACAATCAGCGACTGCTCGACTTCAACCTTATCGCCAACCTTGACCAAGATCTCGGTGACTTCAACTTCGTCCGCGCCGATGTCCGGTACATTAATTTCGATAGCCATTACTCTCTTACCTCTTATGCCAGACGCGGGTTAACTTTATCTGCATCGATCTCGAACTTGGCGATGGCATCTGCAACCACTTTCTTGTCGATTTTGCCACGTTTAGCCAATTCACCCAAGGCCGCTACGACCACGTAAGACGCGTCCACTTCGAAGTGGTGACGCAGGTTCTCGCGACTGTCTGAACGACCAAAGCCGTCTGTACCCAGCACGCGGTAATCGCTGACAGGAATATAGCTGCGCACCTGCTCGGCGAACAGTTTCATATAGTCAGTGGAAGCCACGGCTGGTGCATCGTTCATCACCTGAGCGATGTACGGTACGCGTGCTTCTTCTGTTGGATGCAGCATGTTCCAGCGCTCACAGTCCTGACCGTCACGGGCCAGTCCGGTGAAGGAGGTTACGCTGTAGATGTCAGAACCAACGCCGTAATCTTTCGCCAGGATCTCTGCCGCATCACGCACGTGACGCAGGATAGAGCCTGAACCCAGCAGCTGAACTTTACCTTTGCTACCCGCGATGGTGTCGAGTTTGTAGATACCTTTACGTATACCCTCTTCGGCACCGGTCGGCATGGCTGGCATGTGGTAATTTTCATTCAGCGTGGTGATGTAGTAGTAGACGTTTTCCTGCGCGTCACCGTACATGCGTACCAGACCGTCATGCATGATGACCGCGATTTCGTAAGCGTACGCTGGATCGTAAGAGATACAGTTCGGGATAGTCAGCGACTGAATGTGGCTGTGACCATCTTCGTGCTGCAGGCCTTCACCGTTCAGCGTGGTACGACCAGAAGTACCGCCCACCAAGAAGCCACGAGCCTGCTGGTCACCTGCTGCCCAGCACAGGTCGCCGATACGCTGGAAACCGAACATGGAGTAGTAGATGTAGAACGGGATCATTGGCAGGTTGTTGGTGCTATAAGACGTTGCCGCCGCTAGCCACGATGCGCCTGCACCCAGTTCGTTGATGCCTTCCTGCAGGATCTGACCTTTCTCGTCTTCTTTGTAGTAAGCAACCTGCTCACGGTCCTGCGGGATGTACTGCTGACCGTTCGGGCTGTAGATACCGATCTGACGGAACAGACCTTCCATACCGAAGGTACGCGCTTCATCAGCGATGATTGGTACCAAGCGATCTTTGATCGACGGGTTCTTCAGCATCACGTTCAGGGCACGCACGAAGGCGATAGTGGTCGAGATCTCTTTGTTCTGTTCATCCAGCAGCTGACGGAAATCTTCCAGTGCAGGCATTTCCAGCTTCTCGCTGAATTTCGCTTCGCGGGTTGGCAGGTAGCCACCCAGCTTTTGGCGCTGACCGTGCAGGTAAATGTGCTCTTCTGAGCCTTCAGCGAAGGTCACGTAAGGCAGGTTTTCGATCTCTTCATCGCTGACTGGCACGTTGAAACGGTCACGGATGTAACGCACGCCTTCGTGGTTCATTTTCTTAACCTGGTGCGCGATGTTTTTGCCTTCCGCGGTCTCACCCATACCGTAACCTTTGACGGTGTGAGCTAGGATCACCACAGGTTTACCTTTGGTATCCTGCGCTTTTTTCAGCGCGGCATAGACTTTCTTCGGATCGTGACCGCCACGGTTCAGTGACCAGATCTCGTCGTCGGTCATATCTTTCACCAGCTCTGCGGTTTCCGGATATTTACCGAAGAAGTGCTCACGCACGTAAGCGCCGTTTTTCGATTTGAAGGTCTGGTAGTCACCGTCAACGGTTTCGTTCATCAGCTGCACCAGTTTACCACTGGTATCTTTACGCAGCAGCGCATCCCAACGATCGCCCCAGATCACTTTGATCACTTCCCAGCCAGCGCCACCGAAGATGCCGTCCAGTTCGTTGATGATCTTGCCGTTACCGGTGACCGGGCCATCCAAGCGCTGCAGGTTACAGTTGATAATGAAGACTAGGTTATCCAGTTTTTCACGGGTCGCGATGGTGATTGCACCTTTGGATTCCGGCTCATCCATCTCACCGTCACCGAGGAAGGCGTAAACGGTCTGTTGAGAGGTGTCTTTCAGGCCGCGGTGTTCCAGATATTTCAGGAACTTCGCCTGGTAGATCGCACCCAATGGACCTAGGCCCATGGAAACGGTCGGGAACTGCCAGAAGTCAGGCATCAGTTTCGGGTGCGGGTAAGAAGAAAGGCCTTTACCGTGCACTTCCTGACGGAAGTTATTCATCTGCTCTTCGGTCAGGCGACCTTCAAGGAACGCACGTGCGTACACGCCTGGAGAGATGTGGCCCTGGAAGTAAACCAGATCGCCGCCGTCTTTTTCGGTACGCGCGCGGAAGAAGTGATTAAAGCACACTTCATACACGGTTGCGGAAGACTGGAAGGAGGACATATGGCCACCCAGTTCCAAATCTTTCTTGGAAGCACGCAGCACGGTCATGATGGCATTCCAGCGAATTAAGGAACGGATACGGCGCTCTAAAGAGGTGTTGCCCGGGTATTCCGGCTCATCTTCAACAGCAATAGAGTTGACGTAGTTATTGGCTCCAGCACCGGCTGCCACTTTAACGCCGCCTTTACGTGCTTCGTTCAGGACCTGGTCGATAAGATGCTGTGCGCGCTCAACACCTTCTTCACGGATGACCGATTCGATCGCTTCTAGCCAGTCGCGAGTTTCGATCGGATCCACGTCATTGTTTAAACGTTCTGACATGGGGGGGTATTCCTTATCTGTGTCTAATTACGTTGAATTGTCTGGAGCCTATCTCTCTGTACTCTGACTCATTGCAAAACACAGAGAGACAGGCCCGTCGTTTATACCTTTATCGGTATCTGCCGCGTTATTTTTACACGTTAGTCCTTACGTTGCTGTAAACGTCGCATGGAGCGCTCTCTACGACTTTGCTCCCGACTTCTGTCCAGCAATATTTCCTCGATAAACGCCAGATGGCGGTGTGAAGCTTCGCGCGCCTGTTCCGGCTCGCATGCCACAATCGCCTCAAAAATACTGGCGCGGTGTTCACTCACCTGCGCCAGTATTTCACGGCGCGAGTAAAGCATTTCGAAGTTCTGTCTGACGTTCTGTTCCAGCATCGGCCCCATGCTGCGCAATAAATGCAAAAGCACGACATTATGGGCGGCTTCTGTGACAGCAACCTGATACTGCATCAGCGCATTGGCTTCAGCGTCCAGATCGCCGCTCTGCTGGGCGGTCTGGATCTGCATGTGGCAGTCGCGGATGCGCACTAGGTCTTCGTCAGTGCCGCGCAGTGCGGCGTAATAGGCGGCAATCCCTTCCAGCGCGTGACGCGTTTCCAGCAGGTCGAACTGGGATTCAGGATGGCCGGCAAGTAATTCAACGAGCGGGTCGCTCAGGCTTTTCCACAGGCTGTTCTGGACGAAGGTGCCACCGCCCCGACGGCGCAGCAACAACCCTTTGGCTTCCAGACGCTGGATAGCTTCACGCAGGGAAGGACGGGAGACATCAAACCGCACGGCAAGCTCACGCTCGGGCAGCAGTTTCTCTCCGGGATGCAGTGTCCCTTCCATAATCAGCGACTCGAGCTGTTGCTCGATGGCATCAGAGAGCTTTGGTTGACGGATCTTACTGTATGCCATTATCCCTTCTTCTACGATTTGCTAAAGTAAATTGGTAATACCAATTTCTGAAAGGAGCCCGTAAAGTAACAAAGTACTCACCTGATGTCCATATGGCAACCGACTGAAAGCAGACCGTCGTCTCGTTCCTCATCAGACAACAGGCACCCGCATCCCTCCAGCTGAAACAGCGCGGTAAATGTTAAATTTGGTAATTTTGGGGAAAGGTGGTAGCGGCTTAGTGGATAAAATCTGAAAGCACTATAAGAGAATGTTATTCGTCATTCGCTCCGGTTTGTGCCAAATAATGGAATGTGAAGAGTGAGAACGAACGTTGATTTTTTTGGCATTATTTCGCACAGAAAGCAAAAGCGAGTGCAATAGGGAGCACCTAACACTATTCTCTTCGCCAGGATGGGTTTTGCCCTTTTTTCGCTTACACCACAGCGTAAAGATTTTAATACATTTTCGAGAAGTATAAAAACGAGGTCGCGAATTCAGATAATAA
>NZ_MAYS01000164.1 GCF_001756855.1 Candidatus Erwinia dacicola
CGCGAAAATTGTTTGATACTGATTTGAAGGCTATTTGATTCACGGCTATCCCCCTCCGGCGCATATCAAATACCTTTCAAATCAGCGCAATTTTCAACCGAGAAAACCACTTCTAACCTTCTATATTTCCTTCCTCTGGACTGTCCGCTCCCGCCGAGTTAGTGTGCGTCGCACTACAGGCCTGTAGGTTTTTAGTCGCTTAGAAGGAATTGACCATGAACTTTTATCAGATTCGCCAGACCATGACCGACGATGCTTATGACATCGTTTCGGCCTTCGGTCAGTCGGCCTCACTGACCCTACAGGCCATCGCCTATATAACTGGACAACGAGAACACGCCACCCGCTTCATACATGAGCAAATGGCGGTATTTGATGTGGCCGTCGAAAAAAAACGGCCTGTGGTGCCTTTCAGAAGGATTTAAAGCCTCGATGCACCAACCTCAAGCCTGAAGTTGCATATCACCAGCTCAGACGCCTTATGCCCATTATTACCGCCTACTGAGTATGTTGTATTAACCGCTATCATCTCCAGCCCCTCAAACACCCGGCGCATGTCCGGGTGATCGTTTACTGAGATAATCATCTGCCCCTGGCATCTGCGTGCCAGTTCTGCCATTGCGTAGTACTCTTCAAGCCCGAACGGTACGCCATAACCCTGCGTCTGCCAGTATGGTGGATCAAGGTAAAACAGCGTGTCTGGCCTGTCGTAACGGGTTATGCATGCTTTCCAGTCAAGATGCTCTATTGTTACCCGGTGCAGACGCAACCATGCCTCTGAAAGCGTTTCTTCCAGCCGTAGCAGGTTTAATTTCGAGGGGCCTGTCGCACTGGTGCCAAATGTTCGTCCCTCGACCTTGGCCCCGAAAGATAATTTCTGTAGATAATAAAATCTGGCCGCACGCTGTATATCAGTCAGCGTTTCAGGGGGAGTATCCTTGAGCCACTGGAATATTTCGCGGCTGGTTAAAGCCCATTTAAACTGCTTTATAAACTCTTCCAGATGGTTCTGGATTACCCTGTACAGGTTAACGATATCACTGTTGATATCGTTCAGCACTTCAGCCTTTGAGGGAGGCTTCATGAAGAAAAGCGCAGCTCCGCCGCAAAATGGCTCAACGTAGCAAGTATGATCTGGGAACTGCGGTAGCAGGTATCGGGCGAGCTTTCGCTTTCCACCGATCCAGGGAAAGATGGTTGATTTCATAGTCGTTTTCCAATAATTGATCTATTGTGGCGATCAATATTTAATAATTGATCGTTAAATCCAATGATAAGAAGGTGTAAGCATTTGATGCAGTCTCGAACTTGTAGCAGTTAGAGAGAGATTACTTTGAATAGGTTTGTCCTCGGCAGGTCGAAAATATAAGAATTGTTGATTCTCAGAGTGTACTAATCCTGTAAAATCCTTCTAGGTGGCGATTGGATATCAGCATTTATTAATTAAATCAATGCGATAGAAGTTAGTGGGGTATACAGGTGCAATGAAAAATAAAATTGAGTCGATTTAGATACTACGTGGTTTAGCAGCCTTGGCAGTCGTGCTGTTCCATTATCGTTCCTATCTTGTGCCTGATGGTGCTGACCGGACTGTCCCTGACTCGCTTTTCGGCTGGGGAGGCATAGGTGTTGACCTGTTTTTTGTAATAAGTGGATTTATCATGGTCTACGTTACAGACGGCAAGGGGTACGGGTTAAAAACCAGTGCCAGCTTCATAGTTAATCGCCTGATACGCATAGTACCTATGTATTACTTGATTCTACTTGTTGCATTCTTGACGGGCGGAGCAATGAGCACTTTTCACTATGCTGATAAAGTCGATAATTTAATCAGCGCATTAACTTTCAGACCATATTTGCAAAGTCCGCCCCCTCTCTATATTGAGAGCTCCGGTATGTATAATGTTCGATGGACGCTCAATTATGAAATCTATTTCTATATGGCTTTTTCACTGTGCTTGCTCGTCAAACCTCGTCTTATTGTACTTGCCTTTTGGTTCGCTCTTCCGGTTGTGGTTGTATACTACCTCAAAGGTGAATTTACCCTGTCAGCAAAGGGATATGCGTTTGATTCAGTGTTTGCAAGGTTCTTGACAAACCCTATCATTCTGGAGTTTGGATTCGGTGCGCTTGCTGGGTTCGTGTACAAAAAAGTCAGTCATTATGTTGAAGGTAAATCTGCATTAGTGCCCATTTTAATAGCTACAGCTATCGGAATGGCCATATCTACAAGAGAGTTAACTGCCTACAACCTCTTGTCGGGTATTGCTTTTTCTGTTCTCGTTTTGACATTCGCATTATATAGCAATGTGGTTACGCGGTCTTTCCCTCAGTTTTTAATCACTTTGGGAAATATTTTATTCTCGTTATATTTAATCCACAACCCATTAGCAGGGTTTATTTCCGGTAAAGTTGAAAAATTGCTCCCCGGAAGCATGCATGGTGTTCCGGGATTTGTTGCACTGCTCACGATGTCGATTTTGGTTGCTTATTTAACCCACCACTATATAGAGGTAAAGCTAATACAATTCCTTCGAAAGAAATTACACACAGGACGCATCTCTGCGTTAGATGGAACCCCTGTATCATAATTATTTTATTGACTTTGCTTATAAAAAAGCACCTCAATCAAAAGGTGCTTTAATCTTGAGTGCTGACTGCTATTGAGCCTGCAATGACCCTTTGTTTTTTGCCTCTGCAGCCAGGTCAATCTTTTTACAAATATAAGCCCGGATGGCTTTATAACCACCGGTAATCAGATAGAGCGCACAAACAGCAGTGCAACCATAAAGTAATACGGTCTGAATCAATGTCATTTTTTATTCCTGTGTATCTTCTTTAAGTAAAAGGGGAAGCTATTCCCCCTGTGGATATCAATTTCATTGAGCGGGTTTTTCTGGCCATTCTGGCTTGGTGAGGTCGACATTTTTCAGCGCCTCGATATAGTCGAGCCAGGTCTGTAATTTGGCTTTGTTAGCCTCAGAGAGTGGCCCCAGCATCAGCGCGGTCTGCCATTCGCCGATAACCTGGCGGGCTTCAGTGATTAACTGGCTTTGTTTGGTGGTCGCCTCGGCCAGTAGAGCATTTTTCTCTGCCTCCTCATCTTTGACCCAGGCTTTCCCGTCCCACTTCTCGCACTGCCCGGATGGGCCTGTCGTCACCACGTTCTCTGGCAGTGGCCCCAGCACGTCGATCACAGTGGATGCCCCGGAGGTAGTATCATAGACGGTCACGCCGCGATGGTCTTCGGTGAGAGACCATGCCTGCTTCGTTTCATCAAAAATAGCAGCATGGTCGACGGGAACAGCCGGTGGTGCTATTTCGGTGCAGTTAGCCGGTAATCCAGTGTTTGGTGCAATATAGGCATCACCGGAACCAATAAATTCACTGGTATCTGCACGTAAATTAAAAACCTTAATGGTCTGTGCGTTGTCGGACATTTTAAAAGTCATGCGAGCCTCACAATATAATTAAATGCAATGTTCTTAACGGTGTTTTCCGCATTACCGGCTGCGGCGACCGTAATGGTATGACCGTGCGATCCCATAACTATAGTGTGCGTATGAGCACCAATGGCCACTGTATGAGCGTGAGCGCCGAGAACTACGTTATGGGTGTGCGAACCAATAGCAACTGTATGGGCACCTGCGCTGCTGGTATTGGCTGGGCCGGAGGTTGTTTCACCGCCGGAAGGTCCTCTAATTGTATTGCCAGTATGATCAGTCGTGTAAGTATGTACATGCGCCCCGGTGCTGTTAGTCGTCTTAGTGCCATAATCAAAGGCAGTCGTCGCCTTTGTCCCCAAATCCGTGTTTGACGTGGTCTTCGTACCATAATCAAAGGCGGCGGAGGTCTTGGTGCCAAGGTCGGTATTTGATGCTGTGGCGGTATGAGTGTGTGACTTAATGCCATCGGCCTCAAGGCTCAGCAGCGCACGACCATCAGGCGCACCTTTAATGATCTGCCCCCGCAGATCGGGCAGTTTACCGGATGGATAGGCCGCAGCGGTTTTCGGGGATTTGGCGGTGTCGAAGGTCTGCCCCTGCATGATGGCATATCCATCGGGCGGGGTGGCTGTTGGCCAGGCCAGCGGCGTGCCAACGGGGACGGCCACAGACGCAGCGGTGGCGGCTATTGTTGTGGCAATAGCTTTTATAGCGGTCAACAACTGATTATTCTTCGACGGCTCAGGCGTCATTTTAGCTTCAGCCAGAATATTTTTATTCTCGGTCTGAATATCAATAATACCGCCCTGAAGCGCGTTCATGATTTTCGCGTAAACGATAGTGCCTTCCGCGCCGGTTGACGGGTCGCCATCGTGAAATAATCCATCGTCGGTATCGACTGGCTCAATAATATCATTCAT